>NZ_JBEZJZ010000112.1:0-26872 GCF_040651455.1 Streptomyces sp. NPDC048483 | reverse complement strand
GGCCACGCGGAGATCGTCGGGCTGCTCCAGCTCCTGCGGCAGCAGAGAGCGCTGGAGGGTGACGGCGGCCTCGCGCTGGCGGGCCTCGCTGGCGCGGAGGCGTTCGGCGGACTCGATCTGGTCGGTGACGTCGGCGCCGAAGACCAGGACGCCCTTGTGCGGGGCGATGCAGGCGACCTCGGGGTCGGGCGCCGGGCCGCTGGCGGCGACCTCGATGGGGGTGCAGGTGAAGGTGTAGTAGCCGTCGCGGGTGCGCTCCGGGTTGGCGCCGCCCGGCACGCGGCGCGACTTGACCGTACGGGGCTTGCCGCTGCGCAGTACCTGGTCCATGAGCGGCAGCAGGCCCAGTTCGGCGAGTTCGGGGAGGGCTTCGCGGGCGGTGTGGCCGGCGGGGCGGGGGCCGAAGACGCCGGCGTAGGCGCCGTTGACGTAGGCGATGCGGTGCTCGGGGCCGTAGACGACCGCCACCAGGGCGGGGATGGTGCCGAGGATGTCGTGCACGGACAGCGCGTCGACGGTGGGCGGCGCGGCCACCGGGGTCTCGGGGGAGGCGGCCTCGGCGCGGGCGGCGGGGACGGCTCCCGAACCGGAGGTGCTCGGTGTGTCGCCCGCTCCCGGGGGCGCGGCGGGCGGCGTCGGTGCGGCGGATCCGGCGGGGGGTGTGGCGCGGTCGGATCGCGCGGCGGTGCGCCGCTGTGTGCCGGGGAGCTTGGCGCTCCAGCGCGTGAAGATCACGGAGGGGTACCTCTTACTTCGCGTCGTCGCGCGGGATCGGGCCGTCGGCATGGGTGCGCTCCCGTTGGCTCCGCCCGGCCACTGGCCGGTGGAGTGTCGGCTGGGGGCACCCTCGGCGCCCTCTCGCGGAATGCAGCAAACGTCCAGAATCCTCGTGATTGTCACTCTTTGCAGATACGAGCCCACCCATGGTCACACGTCCAGTGTGGCCGACCGGACTGACATCCGTCAGACGTCGGGGCTCGGCGTGGAGTTCCGCGCTCCGGTCCGTCCGGGCGCCCTCGGCCTGATATGGCGTGACATCCCTTGGCCGACGGACCGTCAACTGGTTTCGTTGTGCCGGCCGGTGCCCGCCGCGAGTTCGAACTCGGCGCGGGGGTTTTCCAGCGAGCCGAGCGAGACGATTTCGCGTTTGAACAGGCCCGCCAGGGTCCATTCGGCCAGAATGCGTGCCTTGCGGTTGAAGGTGGGCACCCGGCTGAGGTGGTAGGCGCGGTGCATGAACCACGCCGGGTAGCCCTTGAGCTTGCGCCCGTAGACATGCGCGACGCCCTTGTGCAGGCCGAGCGAGGCCACCGATCCGGCGTATTTGTGCTCATAGTTCTCGATCGGGCCGCCGCGTACGGTCGCCGCGACATTCTCGGCGAGCACCTTGGCCTGCCGCACGGCGTGCTGGGCGTTGGGCGCACAGGTCGCGCGGGGCTCGTCCGGTGTGGCGGGCGGGTCGGCCGCCAGATCGGGGACCGAGGCCGCGTCACCTGCCGACCAGGCGTGTTCGACGCCGTCCACCTGGAGCGCGGCGGTGCACTTGAGGCGGCCGCGGGAGTTCAGCGGCAGCTTGGTCGCGGCCAGGATGGGGTGCGGTTTGACGCCGGCGGTCCACACGAGGGTCCGGGTCGGGAAGCGGGAGCCGTCACTGAGGACCGCGATGCGCTTCTCGCAGGAGTCCAGGCGGGTCTCCAGCCGTACGTCGATATTGCGGGCGCGCAGCTCACGTACGGCGTAACGGCCCATGTCCGGGCCCACCTCGGGCAGGATCCGGTCGGTCGCCTCCACCAGGATCCACTTCATGTCCTCCGGCTTGATGTTGTGGTAGTAGCGCACGGCGTAGCGGGCCATGTCCTCCAGTTCGGCCAGCGCTTCCACGCCTGCATAGCCGCCGCCGACGAAGACGAAGGTCAGGGCCGCGTCGCGGACGTCGGGGTCGCGGGTGGAGGAGGCGATGTCGAGCTGTGCGAGGACGTGATTGCGCAGGCCGATGGCCTCTTCGACGGTCTTGAAGCCGATGCCGACGTCGGCGAGGCCCGGGACCGGGAGGGTGCGGGAGATCGAGCCGGGCGCCAGGATCAGTTCGTCGTACGCCACCTGGATGGCGCCCTCGCCGGTTTCCTCGGCGGCCAGGGTCGTGATGACGGCCTTGCGTTCGCTGTGGTCGATGGCGGTGACCTCGCCGATGACGACCTGGCACTGGGGCAGCACCCGGCGCAGCGGTACGACGACATGGCGCGGGGAGATGGAGCCGGCCGCGGCCTCGGGCAGGAACGGCTGGTAGGTCATATAGGGCTCGGGATCGACCACGATGATCTCGGCGGTGCCCTGCCGCAGCTCCTGCTTCAGTTTCCGCTGGAGTCCAAGGGCGGTGTACATCCCCACATAGCCACCGCCGACCACGAGAATGCGCGCCACTTCGTTGGAAGACACTGCCGTCACAGAGGCTCTCCTCGCGAGGTCGACCCGGAAACCACTGTTCCATGACGCACCCCGGGAACGGCTTTGTCCACAGGCTCGACGAAATGTATGACCGAGGGTGCTTGCCGGGGCGGACGGTCATCTTCCGCGGGTGCGGGGCAAGGTGTGCAGGTCAGGGGGCTGTCGACGGGGCGCGGGCAGGGGCGCAATAAGGGCGGATCCGGTCCGTTGGGCCGATCGGGGGGCGCAGTGTGCGGAACACCCCCTTCATTCTTGACCCGGGCTCAACTATGTTCGTATCTCGTTGGGGTGCACCCTCTCGTCGGTACACCCCGACGGTCAGGGCGGGGAGTCTCCGGGGGGAGACGTCATTACCGGGGGAATCACTATGCATATTCAGGGCTCTCATTGGCCGACAGCCGTCGCCACGGCAGACATGTCCGACGGCGGCGGGACCACTGGCCACAACAACGGCAACGGCAACGGGGGAAACGGTGCCAAGGCCGGTGCGGGTCCGGGTGCCGGCGGCCGGAGTGCGCCGTTGCGGGTGGATGCACAGCGCAATCTGGAGCATGTCCTGCGGGCCGCACGGGAGGTGTTCGGCGAGCTGGGGTACGGCGCGCCCATGGAGGACGTGGCGCGGCGGGCCCGCGTCGGGGTCGGCACCGTCTACCGCCGGTTCCCGAGCAAGGACGTCCTGGTCCGGCGGATAGCCGAGGAGGAGACCTCGCGGCTTACGGACCAGGCCCGGACGGCGCTCGGCCAGGAGGACGACGCATGGTCGGCGCTCTCCCGGTTCCTGCGGACCTCGGTCGCCTCGGGTGCCGGGCGGCTGCTGCCGCCGAGCATCCTGCGGGTGAGCGCGGACGCCGAGCGGCCGGCCGACGATCCGGCCGAGGCGCGGGTGCCGCAGCAGCGGGGCGCGCCGGACGACGAGCGCGGTGAGCCGGCGGCGGCCACGGACGCCCCGGAGGGCGGGCCGGACGGCTCCGAGGAGACGGCCGGTGCGCAGGCGCTGCTGGAGGTCGTCGGGCGGCTTGTGGAGCGCGCCAGGGCGGCCGGTGAGCTGCGGGCCGATGTGACCGTTGCCGACGTCCTGTTGGTGATCGCCACGGGCGCGCCGTCGCTGCCCGATCCGGGCCAGCAGCAGGCCGCGTCCGCGCGGCTGCTGGAGATCCTGCTGGAGGGGCTGCGCTCGCGCCCCGTCGGGTGAACTCCGGCGACCGGATCCGTCCGGGCGACCCCGGCCAGTGGGGGTGCCCGGCGGGTCCGGCGGCCGGTGCCGGGTCGTCCGTACGCTCCGGTGTCGGGTGCCCCGTACGGGTGAACGCCCGTGCGGTCGTACAAGAACGATCCTCGGACGAGTGGTTGCCCGTCGGGGCCCTGAGGCCCGGGCGCTCGGTGTGGCACGCTTGCGCGGTGTTCCGGTGTGACGGCGTGTTCGGGGGCCTCAGCGATGGGTGTTGACGGGCGGGACGAGCGGCGCGACGGCCAGGCGCGGAACGGGTCGGCCTCGCCCCACGTCCCCGGGCAGACCGGGCCCCTGGGGGCGACTCCTCCGGCGGGCCGGGCGGATGAGCGGCATGACCGGGCCGACGGCGGTCCGGAGTTCCCTGAGGGCGGCGCGGTGCCGGCGCAGCGCCGCCGCTCCGGCGGGCGGGGGCCGACGGGCGGCTCCGCAGCCGATCCGGATTCCGGCGAGGGCGTCGGGCTTCCGCCTTCCGACGAGCAGTTGATCGCCGATATGCGGGCCGGTGACGACGCCGCGTACGAGGAGATGTACCGCCGGCACGCCGCGGCCGTACGGCGCTATGCGCGCAGCTGCTGCCGGGACACACACACCGCGGAGGATCTGACCGGCGAGGTCTTCGCGCGCACGCTGCAGGCGGTGCGCGGCGGGGCGGGGCCGGATTCCGCGGTCCGCGCCTATCTGCTGACGACCGTCCGGCGGGTGGCCGCGGCCTGGGCGAAGACCCAGCGACGGGAGCAACTGGTCGAGGATTTCGCGGTGTTCGCGGTGTCCGCGGCCGGGTCGTCGATGGACGACACGGGGTCTTTGGGGAGCGGCCTGGACCTGGGCGCGGACGTGCGGGCCATGCACGAGGCCGAGCAGTCGATGGCGGTGCAGGCGTTCCGCAGTCTGCCGGAGCGCTATCAGACGGTGCTGTGGCACACCACGATCGAGGACGAGTCGCCGAGCGAGGTCGCGCCGCTGCTCGGGCTGACCGCGAACGCCACCGCCGTACTGGCGCACCGGGCCCGCGAGGGCCTCAGGCAGGCGTATCTGCAGGCGCATGTGAGCCAGTCGCTGACCGCCGGCGGCGACTGCTCCCGGTACGCCGACCGGCTCGGCGCGTATGCGCGGGGCGGGCTGCGGATGCGGGCGGAGCGGGGGCTGCGCAAGCATCTGGACGAGTGCTCCCGGTGCCGTACGGCGGCGCTGGAGGTCGCGGACGTCAATGAGCGGATCGGGGCGGTGCTGCCGGTCGCGGTCATCGGGTGGTTCGCCGCGGGGTACGCCGTCAAGGCGGCGGCCGCGGTGGTGGGCGTCGCGGGAGCGGGTGCGGCGGCGGGGGCCGGGGCGGCCGCGGCCGCTGGTGGGGCCGGGTCCGGTGCGGCTTCCGGTACGGCCGGGGGCGCGGCCTTGAGCGAGGGGCTGGGCGCGCCGGTCAAGGTCGGTATCGGGATCGGGGTGACGGTGGTGGCGGGCGCGGCGCTCGCGCTGGCACTGACGGGCTCCCCGAAGCCGTCGGCGCAACCGCAGGCCGAGCCGCACCGGCCGGCGCCCTCCGCACCGCACACGCCGTCCCCCAAGCCGCCGAAGCCCTCGCCGACGCCGGTCCCGCCGGCGGCCGGGCACACGCCGTCGCGGCAGCCCACGCCCACGCCTCCTGCGACCCCCACGCCGACGCCGCCCCCCACCCCCCCTCCGAAGCCTCCGCAGCCGACGCCGACGCTCACTCCTACGCCCACCCCGACGCCGCCGCTGCCCCAGCCCACGCCGCCCGCCCCGACCACCCCGTACCGCCTCAACTCGCTGTCGTACGACGTCATCGGCGACGGCACCGAACCGGAGGTGCGGGCGTTCGCGAGCGGCCCGGTGTGGCAGCGGCAGCGGCAGCGCATCGACGGCACGGCGTATCCGCACGGGGTGAGCGTGCACGGGCCGTCCTCGGTGCTGATCGACCTCAACCGGCAGTGCACCGCGTACGACGCGGTCGCGGGTGTCGACGATCTGAGCCTGGGGCTGGGTGCGGTGCGGTTCTCCGTCTACGCGGACGGGGCTCGGCTGTGGCAGTCCGGCGTGGTGCGCGGCGGGGATCCTGCGGTGCCGGTGCATGTCCCGCTGGCGGGGCGGAAGACGCTGCGGCTGGTCGTCGAGCCTCGGTCGCCCGGAGATGTGGTGGCGCTGGCGGACTGGGCGCGGTCGCAGATCAGTTGTCGGTGACGGGGCGCGGACGCCCGCCTCACCGGGGCATCGCCCAGGGGCGCTGACTGCGCCGCGGACGTTTCACGTGAAACCACGACCGGCAGGGCTCGACGGCCCCGCTCACAGCCTCGCGCGCGGCACCACACCCCCGGCGAGTGCCCGCTGCCGTGCCGCCGCGCCCGTCCAGCACGTGCCCCGCCGCGCCAGCAGCCGCCGCAGCCACAGCTCCGTGGAGACCAGCTCGGCGAGCCCGTCCAGCGGCAGCGGCTCACCTTCGGCCGCCGCCCGCAGCGCCTTGCGCACCACCCGCGCCTCCACCAGCCCCGCATCGGCGAGCAGCGGCGCGTCGAAGAGCGCGACCAGTTCGCCGACGGCGGTGCGCAGCCCGGCCCGTACCGCGGCCGCATGGGTCAGGCGCGAGGTGGCGCCCCACCCGGGCGGCAGGTCCCGCACGCCGGCGCCGGAGAGCACCGAGCGCAGCACCGCCGCCCGCGCATCCGGCTGCACCCGCAGGGTGTCCGGCAGGGCGCGGCAGGCGAGCACGACCTGGTTGTCGAGAAAGGGGGCGTGCAGCCGCTGGTTGCGGACCTCGGCGGCCTGCTCGAAGACGCGGTAATCGGCGGCCTGGCGGGCGAGTGCCGCGCGGGCGCGCCGTTCGCCGGGGCGGCCGATGGCGGGCGCGCGGGTCGCCGCGTCGCCGAGGCGGACCGACACCTGGGCCAGCGCCTCGCCGGTGAGCCAGCGCGCGGCGGGCCCGGGGCGGCACCAGGCGAGGGCGGCCAGCGAGGCGTCGACCGCGCCGCCGGCCACCGGTTCGTCGGCGAACTCCCGCTCCATGAGGCGCCGGGCCGTATCGGCGACGCCCTCTCCGTAGGGCGTACGGGCGAGCTTGCGGGCGGCGCGGTAGACGGTGAAGGGGACGAGGACGGACTGCGCGGAGGGGCCGTCGGCCTTGGCCAGTGCGGTCACCGGGCGCAGGAGATGGCGCCGCCGGCGGTCCATGAGAAGGTCGGCGAGCCGGGCCGGGTGGGCGTCGAGGACCTGGCGGGCGCCGTGTCCGACGAAGTGGTCGGCGCTGCCCGCGAGCAGCCGTCGGCGGTGCCGGGCGGCGGCGGTGAGGGAGGGGCCGGGCTCGTCGGTGAGCGGGCCGGAGTCGAGGTCGGTGTACGGGAGGGCCTCCTCGCCCGACGCGACGACGACATGGCGCAGACGGGGGTTGTCGGCGATGCTGCGGGCGCGTTCCAGCTCGGCCTCGCGGTGGGCCCGACCGGCGCTGGTGGCAAGGTCGTTGAAGGTGACGGCGAGCAGCCGTTCGCCGTGGCCGTTGAGCGTGCCGGGCTGGCCGGGCAGGCCGGCGGCGAGCAGGGCGAGGGTTCCCGAGGCGCTGCCGCCGGAGAGGTCGGCGCCGATGCCGGGGGCCGGTGCGCCGCGGGCGGCCCGCCGCTCGGCCGGTCCCATGCCGGGCACCGGGCCGGGGTCGAGGCCCTCCAGGCCGTCCGGGTCGGGGGCGTGCCGCGGTCCGGCCAGCCGGGCCCGTACCGCCTCGATCAGCGCGTCGCGCACCCCGTCCACGGCCTGTTCCGGGGCGATTTGGGGCGCGGCGACGGCGAGTGAAGCGGTCGGCTCGTACGAGGTGATGTCACGGGCGCCGCCGCGCAGCACCAGGGCGTGGCCGGGCGGGATGCGGCGGACACCTTCGTACGGGGTGCCGGCGCCGAGCGCCTCGGGGGCGTCCGGGCAGGCCAGCAGCGCGGCGAGGTGGCCGACGTCGAGGCTTGCCTCTATGAGGTCGGCGAGCGGGAGGGCGGCGGTGGCGTAGGCGGTGCCGCCGGCCCAGGGGGTGTGGAAGACGGGGCGGGCGCCGGCCAGGTCGCCGGTGACGGTGATCCGCCGCCCTACCTGGACGACGGCGGTGTAGCTGCCGGGCCAGGCGGTGAGATGCCGCAGTGCGCCCCCGCGTGCCGCGAACAGCCCGACCCGCAGCTGGTCGTTGGTGGCGCCGCAGATGCCGAAGACGGCGAGCCGGGTGGTGGGGTCGGCCTGGACGACGCGGACCTCGTCGGGCCGCCAGTCACCGACGGCCCACAGCGGATCCGGGTCGCCCCACAGGAGTTGGGCGCCCACGGGGAGGACGGTCGGTCCCGTTCCGCCGGCGGCCGGCCCCGTGGCGGTACTGCTCCACCCCACCAACCAGCGCATCGCCGCCTCCACCCGATTCCCCGTCCGCCGAGGGGCCAACGGCCGCCCCGCACAACGGATTGCCAAGCTGTCGCCATGGTGTTGCGCGGACCATGCTGCCATGACAGTGGCGCGCGGGAGGGGTCGGAGCGGGGCCGTGTGCGGGGGTTTCGCGACGCGGGCGGGTGGTGCGTCGGCCCCGGGTGGCCCCCCGTGTGGCCCCCGGGGCGGCCTCGAGTGTGCCGCGGCGCGAAATCATCACCCGTCGATTTTCGGCCAAAGTCCGTATGCTGCCGTCCAGTTGACGCGTTCGGGCGTCGCGTCAACCGGTGCCGAGACCGGCGCCGGCCGGCCTGCGCGACGGTCCGGGAAGCGGGCTTCGCCTCCCGGACCGGACCGCCACCCGCGGGGAATGAGGTGGCGGTGTCCCCCAGCCCACTGGATCCAGTGCAGCGGGCCAACCCACGCAGCACCTATGGAAGCGCTCCCGGCAGAGGGCGGCCAGCGCGCACGGACAGGCGCACGGGCACACGTACCCGGAGCACATGCCAATTCCCGCACCCCTGTTTGAACACGAATCCCGCCATCCGGCACACCGGCTCTTAACGGTCGGGATCCGGCGAACTACTCTGGGTGGACGCATGCCCCGGGGTACCGGGGAGGCTGTCGCTGTGTCGAGGGGTGCGCATGTCCAGGGATATACGCGGGCCGAACGAAAAGCTCGGCACCGTACTCGCCCTCGCGGGTATCAGCAATGCCGGACTGGCGCGCCGGGTCAATGACCTCGGGGCACAGCGCGGACTGACGCTTCGTTATGACAAGACGTCGGTCGCCCGCTGGGTGTCCAAGGGCATGGTGCCGCAGGGCGCCGCGCCCCATCTGATCGCGTCCGCGATCGGCAGCAAACTCGGCCGGCCGGTGCCGCTGCACGAGATCGGGCTGGCGGACGCGGACCCGACGCCCGAGGTGGGCCTGGCATTTCCCCGCGATGTGGGCGCAGCGGTGCGGTCCGCGACCGAGCTCTACCGACTTGATCTGGCCGGACGGCGGGCGGGCGGTGGCGGCATCTGGCAGAGCCTGGCCGGATCGTTCGCCGTCAGCGCGTATGCGACGCCGGCCTCGCGCTGGCTGATATCCCCGGCGGACAGCTCGGTGGCGCGGGAGGCGGCCGAGGCGCGCGACAAGGATGCCGCGGCGGCCGGTGACGCCGGGATCCCGCAGCACGTCGGCCACAGCGACGTCAGCAAGCTGCGCGAGGCGGCGGAGGACGCGCGCCGCTGGGACTCCAAGTACGGCGGTGGGGACTGGCGTTCGTCGATGGTGCCGGAATGCCTGCGGGTGGACGCGGCGCCATTGCTTCTCGCCTCGTACAGCGACGAGGTCGGCCGGGCGCTCTTCGGCGCGACCTCCGAACTCACCCGGCTCGCAGGGTGGATGGCCTTCGACACGGGCCAGCAGGAGGCCGCGCAGCGGTACTACATCCAGGCGCTGCGGCTGGCCCGCGCCGCCGCCGACGTCCCCCTTGGCGGATACGTCCTGGCCTCGATGTCCCTCCAGGCGACCTACCGCGGCTTCGCCGATGAGGGTGTCGACCTCGCCCAGGCGGCCCTGGAGCGCAACCGCGGCCTGGCCACCGCCCGCACCATGAGCTTCTTCCGCCTGGTGGAGGCGCGGGCGCAGGCCAAGGCGGGCGAGGCACGCGCCTGCGAGGTGGCGCTGAAGGCCTCCGAGGGCTGGCTGGAGCGCTCCCGCAGCGGCGACCCGGACCCCTCCTGGCTGGACTTCTACTCGTACGAGCGCTTCGCCGCCGACGCCGCCGAGTGCTACCGCGATCTGCGCCTGCCGCGCCAGGTTCGCCGCTTCACGGAGCAGGCGCTGTCCCGCCCCACGGAGGAATTCGTCCGCTCCCACGGGCTGCGCCTGGTGGTTTCCGCGGTGGCCGAACTGGAGTCGGGCAACCTGGACGCCGCCTGCGCGGCGGGCACCCGCGCGGTCGAGGTCGCCGGGCGGATCTCGTCGGCCCGTACGACGGAGTACGTCCGCGATCTGCTGCACCGGCTGGAGCCGTACGGCGACGAGCCGCGGGTGGTGGAGCTGCGCGAGCGGGCACGGCCGTTGTTGGCGGCGCCGGCATAGGGGACGGGCGGGGCTTCGGGGTGGAGCTTCGGGGCCGGGCTTTCGCGGCACGGGCCGGGCGGGGCGCCACGGCTTGTTCCCGCCAGGGGCAGCTCGTTCCCGCCACGGGGGCTCGTTCCCGCCACGGCTCGTCCCTGCCGCATTGTCAGTGGTGGCCGTCATGATGGAGTACGTCGTCGGCGATGACGCGCGGGTCCCCGGCCAGGGGCGGACCTGCGGTGATCTGGTTGGGGAGGTGCAGTGGCGGCGTACGACTGCGATGTGCTGGTGATCGGTGCCGGCATCGTCGGGCTCTCTACGGCGTATGCGATCACGCGTGCCGCGCCGGGCACGCGCGTCGTGGTGTTGGAGAAGGAGCCGGGACCGGCCCGCCATCAGACCGGCCGCAACAGTGGAGTGATCCACAGCGGCATCTACTACCCGCCCGGCTCCCTCAAGGCCCGCTTCGCCCTCCAGGGCTCGGCGGAGCTGGTCAAGTTCTGCGCCGAGTACGACATCCCGCACGAGGTCACCGGCAAGCTGATCGTGGCCACCGACCGCGGCGAGCTGCCGCGGCTGCACGGCCTGATCCAGCGCGGCCGCGAACACGGCCTGCCGGTGCGCGAGCTGGGCCCCGCCCAGATAGCCGAGTACGAACCCGAGGTGCGTGGCCTGGCCGCCATCCATGTCGGCACGACCGGCGTCTGCGACTTCGCCGCGGTCGCCCGCCAGTACGCCGCGCTCGCCACCGATGCCGGCGCCCGGATCGTGTACGGCGCGGAGGTGACGACCATCGGGCGCCGCCCCGGCCGGGTGGCGGTCCGTACGGCAGACGACACGGTCTACCGGGCCCGCGCCCTGGTCAACTGCGCCGGCCTGCACTGCGACCGGATCGCCCGGCTGGCCGGCGACGCCCCCGGCATGCGGATCGTCCCGTTCCGCGGCGAGTACTTCACCCTCACCCCCGACCGCGCCGCCCTGGTCCGCGGCCTGGTCTACCCCGTCCCCGACCCGGCCTTCCCGTTCCTCGGCGTCCATCTCACCCGTGGCATCGACGGCGCCGTCCACATCGGCCCGAACGCCGTCCCCGCCCTCGCCCGCGAGGGCTACAACTGGCGCACCGTCCGACCCACCGACCTCGCCGGCACCCTCGCCTACCCCGGCTCCTGGCGCATAGCGCGCCGCCACTGGCGCTACGGCACCGGCGAACTCCACCGCTCCCTCTCCCGCCACGCCTTCACCGAAGCGGTCCGCCGCCTCCTCCCGGCCACCCGCGAGGAAGACCTCGTCCCGGCCCCGGCCGGCGTCCGCGCCCAGGCCGTCCTCCCCGACGGCACCCTCGTCGACGACTTCCTCTTCGCGGAGTCGCCGGGGATGGTCCACGTCCTGAACGCCCCGTCGCCCGCCGCTACGGCGTCGCTGCCCATTGGGCGGGAGGTGGCGCGGAGGGTGCTGGGGGTCGTGGGGGATTGAGGTGGGGTGAGGTCGGGGCATGGCCCCAGCGTGGGCCCCGACGCGGGCCCGGCGTGATCGGCGCCCCGGGGCACCGTGGCCCTACGGGACGGGCTATCGGGCGGCCATCGGCCTCCGGGGCGCCGGGCCCGCCGGCGTCCTGCCGCCCGGCCGTGCCCGACCGCGCCGCCCTCGCCGTTTCCGCCACCGTGGGCCGCCGCTCCCCGCCCCTCCCCCACCATCCGTAGAATCAACACACTGTGTCCGAGAATCCCGCCACCCCCGAACCCGACGTGACCAAGGCCGACGCCCCCGAGGCCGAGGGCCCGGAAGCCGGCGTGCAGGCCCCGCACACGCCGGAGAGCCCCACCCTGCAGGAAGCCCGCCGCCTCGGCGCCACCGCCGCGTCGGCGGCCGTGCCACGGCGTGGCGAGCCGATGTTCCCCGACGGGACCGGCCCCGCCGCCGACCCCGCGGGCTCGCATCACGAGCGCCGGATCCGCTCCTTCCAGCCCCGCCGCAGCCGCGTCTCGCCCTCACAGGCCGATGCCCTGCGCCGCCTGTGGCCGAAGTGGGGCCGGGACATCGACGGTCTCTCCCGTATCGATCTGGACGAATTCTTCGACGGCCGGCCCGTCGTCCTGGAGATCGGCTTCGGCATGGGCGAGGCCACGGCCCAGATGGCCGCCGCCGACCCGGACACCGGCATCCTCGGCTGTGACGTGCACACTCCCGGCCAGGGCAATCTGCTCGGTCTCGCGGAGCGGAACGGCCTGTCCAACATCCGGGTGGCCAACGGCGACGCGATCATCCTCCTCCGCGAGATGCTCGCCCCCGTCTCCCTCGCCGGCCTGCGCGTCTTCTTCCCCGACCCCTGGCCGAAAAAGCGCCACCACAAGCGCCGCCTGATCCAGCCGGAGTTCGTCGCGCTGGCGTCCACCCGGCTCGCCCCCGGCGCCCTGGTGCACTGCGCCACCGACTGGGAGCCGTACGCCGAGCAGATGCTCGAGGTCCTCTCCGCCGAGCCGACCCTGGAGAACCTCCACCCGTCGTACGCGCCCCGGCCCGACTTCCGCCCGCTCACCAAGTTCGAGACCCAGGGACTGCACAAGGGCCATGTCGTCCATGACCTGATGTTCCGGCGGCGCGGGTAGCGGCGGGGAGCGGCGAGGACGGGCGTCGGAGCAGCTGACGACGGCCCTCGTACGGCTCACCGGCCCCCTCGCCACCGCCGCTCCCGACCCCCGTACGCCTCCCCGGCTCGTCTCGTTAGGGTCGACAGGTGTACCCGTCACAGCCGCTCCCGCAGCCGCCCCGCCCGGCGTACGCGCCCCCTCCGCACCCGTACACCCACGGCCCGCACCCCACCGCCTACCTCCCCCCGCGCCGCCGGCCTGCCCCTTGGCGCAGCAAGACCGTCCGCGCGCTCATCCTGGTCTCGCTGCTGGCGCTCTGCGGCGTGATCATCCTCGCCATCGTCCGCCACCAGACCGGCACCGAGGGCTTTCTCGTCGGCCTCGGCCTCGCCGTCTTCCCCGTACCACCGCTGATCGCGGCGTTCTGCTGGCTGGATCACATAGAGCCCGAGCCGTGGCGCAATCTCGCCTTCGCCTTCGCCTGGGGGGCGTGCGCGGCCACCCTGGTCGCGATCCTCGCCAACGGCTTTGCCACCGACTGGCTGGCCACCAACGTCATCGGCGCGTCCCCGTCGGACGCCCAGGTCTGGGGCGCAACCGTGATCGCCCCGATCGTCGAGGAATCGGTCAAGGCGGCCGCCGTCCTCCTGCTCTACCGCTTCCGCCGACGCGACTTCGACGGCATCACGGACGGCCTCGTCATCGCCGGCCTCAGCGCCACCGGCTTCGCCTTCACCGAGAACGTCCTCTATCTGGGCAGCGCCTTCGGCGAGGACCAGTCCATGGGCCACTCCGGCCTGCACTCCCTCACCGCAGGCACCTTCTTCATCCGCGTCATCATCTCCCCCTTCGCCCACCCCCTCTTCACCATGCTCACCGGCCTCGCGTTCGGGATAGCGGCCACCCGCCACCACCACCGCCGCGCCGCGCGCGCCGCGATCGCCCTCCTGGGCCTGCTGACCGCCGTCCTCCTCCACGCCATCTGGAACGGCGCCACCTCCCTCGGCGACCTCCGCTTCCTCACCGTCTACGGCCTCTTCATGGTCCCCGTCTTCATCGCCCTCACCTGGCTGGCGATCTGGTCCCGCCACCAGGAACTCCTCTCCCTCCACAGCTACCTCGCCCCCTACACAGCCACCGGCTGGCTGGCCCCCGCCGAACCCACCGCCCTCGCCTCCCGCAAAACCCGCACCCTGGCCCGCGACATAGCCCGCCGCACCCAGGGCCCCACCGCCGCCCGCGCCGTCACCGAATACACGACCCTTGCCACGGCTCTGTCCTTCCATCGGCGCCGGGCCCATCTCATGGGCCCCACACCCGACTTCAGTGCCCGGGAGCAGGAGCTGCTGTGGCATCTCTGGCACTACCAGCCGTGGGTGCAGGGGGCGTTGGCACAGGCGTTGGTTACGACGCATCGGGCTGCCGGACTACAGCGCCACCCGTGAGGCCGTACGACCGGCAGCGAAGGCTGCAGCCGCTTCCTGCGCTCTCCTTCACGGCCGGTGTTGAAGGGGGCCGATCCGGGTGCCAGGAGCGCCGATCGCGGGGGCGTCGGCGATGGTCCGCGCGCAGCGCTACGCTCGGATGTGTGCCTGACGAAAGCGACTGGACAGCACCAGCCGGCTCCTGGGCCTCGTCGGCTGCCCGCCGCCGGAACATGCAGGCGATCCGGAGCCGGGACACGAAGCCCGAGCAACGGATCCGCCGCCTGGTCCATGCCCAAGGGCTGCGCTATCGCGTATCCGCCCGTCCGATTCCCGACCTCAGGCGGACCGCCGACATGGTCTTCCGGCCGGCGAAAGTGGCAGTTTTCATTGACGGCTGTTACTGGCACGGCTGCCCAGAGCACTATGTTGCGCCCAGGACAAATTCGGGATACTGGTCAGAAAAGGTGACAAAAAATGTCACCCGTGACCGTGATACCGATCAGCAGCTCATCGACGCAGGCTGGCTCGTACTCCGCTTCTGGGAACACGAGCCAGCAGAGCTATGCGCCGATAAGATCGCCGCTACGGTTATCCATCGCCGCCTCGGCGGCAGGTGACAGATCGATCATCTCGGCGATGTCGGCTTGGCGAAATGCCCGCTTCCCCCGCCTGGCTCCCAGATACTCAATCGCCAGACCTTCAAGCAATTTCTCACCGCGCTCAGGCTGAAGCACAGAGGCAATTGCGCGCCCCACCGCTTCAGCTACCGGCGGCGGGAAGGCATTACCAACCTGGCGGTACTGGGCAGTCTTGCCACCCTGAAACTTCCAGCCCGGCGGAAAACTCTGAATAAGCGCCGCCTGCTGAACAGTCAGCATCGGCCCCGTTGGACGAAGAAACTCACGGTCGAGGTGCTTTTCCTCGCTAATGATCTTCACCTCGTCAATGTCATCGGCAACACCGACGGCGCTGACTCCGAGGGCGCCCCAGGCAGCCTTGGCCCTGCTAGGCCCCAGGTCGGCACCACCATGCTTCTTAGATCCACCAACGAGAGTAGGCGCTACCGAACCCGATTTACCGGCCTTGCCGTGCCAGGTTTCGTAAGCGTCCTTGATGCGCGCGACATGCTCAGGGAATTCCTCGATGAGGCGATCCCGTCGGCGTTCCATTGTTTTATCTAGCGCTTCAAAAACGTTCTTTTTATGACCCGTTACACCCACCGGCCACGGAAATTCATCAACCCCGAGCCCGGCCCTCACCCTCTCGGATTCCCGGATCGCGACAAAGATCGACCGGGGCCGCAATTGAGGGACTCCGTAATTGCGCGCCTCAAGAAGATGCCAGCCACAGAACCAGTAGCCCATCCTCTCGATATCCTTAATGATCGAATTGCAGTATTCATCGAATTTGGCATCCATGATGCCGCGCACATTTTCGATCATCACGGCCCTGGGCTTCAGGTCATCGATCAACTCGATCATGCGCGGGAACAAGTCCCGCTCGTCGGCGGCCCCAAGCTGCTTTCCCGCCACAGAGAAGGGGGGACAAGGAACTCCTCCGGCCAGGAGGTCAAGATCTCCCTCATTGAGCGCCTTCCCGCCAAGCGCCTCCATCTCACGTCGGGCCTTGAACTCGGAGACAAGATCCTCGTTCAACGCTTCACAGGCACCCCAGTCGTTATGGCTGGCAATGTTCGTTTTCAGCGTCGCATGCGCATTTTTGTCAATTTCGACGAGGGCAAGGTGCCGGAATCCCGCTCCGTGCAAGCCGAGCGCCTGCCCACCTGCTCCTGCGCAGATCTCAATCGAGGTCAGCGAATCGCTCTCGTCACGGCCGCTCGCGCCCATGGGCGTGGATCCTCCTGGTGTGGCTCAAAGCAGATTCTCAAGTGTCGCAGAGTTCCCGGCTGCCGCTCACAAAACGCTGCTGCCCGTTGGTCTGCCGTTCACAGCACCAGAAGTTTCCCAGCAGCCGTGAAGGCCGCTCCGGGCAGGGGGCGTCCCGGCCTCGGAGCAGCCTCCCGCCTCGGCATATGGCCTTACCCCCTGCCGATGTGCCTCAGCATTGCGCGCATGTCCTGCGGGTCCAGGCCGCCCGCCGTTGCGGGCGCCTCTTGCAGATCGGCGAGCTGCTGGACAGAGGGGTCGTCCAGCACCCTGGCCATGAAGTCCAGCTTCTGCTGCAGCCGAGCGGCCACTACCCCATCGATCGTCTCCTCCGCAGCGAGAACCGTCACCCGTGTCTCTACATCAGGGTCAAGCCCGAGCCGGTGGATACGGTCGAGGCTCTGCAGGTACCGACCTGCCATGAAGTCTCTGTCCACGTACACCGCGTCGTGGCACACCTGATGCAGGCTGATCCCCTCGCCGAGGGTGGCCGGGTTAGACACCAGCACCATGCAGTCAGGGTCTTCGCGGAAACGGCGGAGCTGCTCCTCCCTGTCTGCCGTCCCTCCGTGTACCACCGCCGGACCGAAGTTCTCCAGCAGCTTGGCCAACGACGTCAGGCTGCGTACGAACGTCGTCCAGACAAGCGTCTTGCGCCCTTCCTCGGCGTTCGCTGCCACGATCTTCGCGGCTTCCGCGTACTTGGGAGACAGTTCGTAGCTAGGCAGGTCCCTCAGCAGCTCATAAAGCGAGTCGCCCTGCGGGATCTCCAGAGGGGGGAGGCGGTACTCGACCGGTTCATGTTTGGTGCTCCCCTCAAGGAGCAGCGAGGGGTTCGTCGCCGCCATCAAGAGCCGCAGGGCAGATTTGCCGAGCGCGGCGAAGTCGTCGGCGGAGGCTTCGGCTCGCGCCGACATGTCGCCCACGAGCGCGCCATAGATCTCCATGTGCAGCGCAGGCATGCGCACTGGCACCAACTTCGGCTCAAGCGGCGGAAGTTCAAGCTCACGTTTGGTCGTCCGTGTGAAAAGCGGACGAAGTGCGGAACTCGCCTGCGCCAGGTCGCCATCTGCCACCGCCTGGGCCACCGACCGCTGCCCGTAGCCTGGCCAGACGAAACCCAGGAGGTTCTCCAGATCCTTCGCACCATTGGGCGCCGGAGTCCCTGTAAGGATCAACCGCCGCCTGGCGAGCGGCCCCAGAGTCATACAGGCAGCACCGTACGTCCCCCGCGTGCCGAGCTTCATACGGTGCGCCTCATCCAAAATAATCATGGAAGGCTCTTCCTGCAGCCAGGCTGCAAGGAACGACAGCGAGCGGTCTAGTCGTTCATAGTTCACGATCAAGAGCTCGGCCCACTGATCGCGGGCCGATTCGAGGAGCATGGGCCGCGGCCGGTTACTGAAACAGGCGCCGCTCTCATACAGCCATGACTCATAGGCTGATTTCGGACTGACCACCATCAGTCGGTTCACCTCTGCCTTCGCCTTCATTGCGGCGTAGACAGCAAGCCCGACGCGGGTCTTGCCAGCACCCGGAACACTGAAGTTCGCGCCGTGCCGGAGCGACAGCAGCTTGGCGATATCACGTTTCTGGAAATCCGTAAGCGGAGCAGTCCAGTTGCCGCCCAGCACGCCCACAACGTCACTGGTAGCCAGCCGCGCCGAGGCGTCCGGCGCCTCCAGCTCCTTCCGAACCGTTTCCGAGTCTTGAACACTGGATACGACGAGGTGCCTGAGTTCAGCAGCCCATTCGACTCCCTTGGGGTCGGACCAGCTGCTGACTGCATTAAGGTTTGAGAGGAGATCGTCGATTTCGACGATCACAGCGAGGGGGCCCAGCTGTCCGCCCGTACGAAAACGGGCCGACAGCTGGACAAGTTCCGGGCGGTACTCCTCCGTCGTTCTCAGGACAACCTTCGTGTGTGACGTGTCGAACCCAAGCTGCAGCGTGATACCACTGCCCGCCTCTGGCATCAGTCCACTACCACGTGTGCGGCGCTGACCAGCCACCTGACACCTACACCGGGTTCCTGCGACCCTCTGCCGGCCTGGTGTGCCAGCTGCCGGAAGCTCTCCCTCAGTTTGAGCGCGGCCTCATCAAAGGCTGCTTCGTCGAGGCTGTGCGAAGCCCGCGCCTTCACCAGCTCATCGACGCACAGCTCGATTGCCGCACAGGCATCCATTAGGCGCTCCGGCGCGATCTGCTTCCGCTTACGCAGTCGCGCATCGCGGCCCGCCCTGTCGATAGCCTTGTCGAACGCCTTGTGCAGATCATCCTGCAGAGACTGCGCTCCGCTCTTCTCTTCCGCACTCGAATCCCGTGCGGCGACACGCGCTTTTGCCTGAAGCACCTGCCGGTTGAGCTCACGCGCGGTGGACACCTTGGACGATGTCCCCGGGACCGAAATCCCCAGTCCAGGCACAGCGATGCTCTGTTCCTGTTCCGACTCTGTGATCAGTCCGGCCGGCAGGACGCTGGACAAGTACTTCTCCTGGAAGCCCTCTTCAATGTGCCGGACGTCCGTCTTCGAAAACCCCAGGGTGATCGCTGCCATGCGGGTCTCCTTGAGAATCTCCGCCCGGTCCGGGTCGGCAGCAGCGAGCTTGCTGTAGTCGCGGTGCAGCTCCTTCAACTTCTCCTGGTGATCCTCGAAGTCGACCAGGCGCAGGGCAGCATTCCCATTCTGGCTGCGTTCGATCTGATCGCGTACGACCCGCAGAATCCACCTTTCCTGGTCGTACGTCTTCACCTGGATCCGGAACGCCTTGGCGATGACATCCGGAGTACGCCCGAGGCTTGCCTGCTCTTCCATGGCAAGCAGCCGGTTGATGTACGAGTAGTCGCGACGGTGGTCCTTGCGGAGCTGCAACGACAATTCCACGGCATTGATGTCAGCCCAGGTGAATGACTCGGGCAGGACACCGACGCGCATCGAAGCCGCGCCCAGTCCCTTGAGCGCCGCTGCACGGGTGTTTCCGTTGACCAGGATGCCGTGGTGAGTAATCAATCCCGGGTCGGTCTGCCCGTATTCTTCCAGGCTCTTCTTCAGCTTTTCAAAGGCAGGGTCGCGCCGAGTAGGGTCGGCCGGCTCGTTCTGGAGCAGAGACTCCAGATACTCCTGGCCCTTGTGCCCCCAAGGGTCGGACTCAAGCGCCCTGTCCTTCTGTGCGTCATGAGTCCGCTGTGCGCGAATGCGATGGGTTGCCGGGTTGTAGTAGAGACCCGAGAGAGGCAGATCGATGACCTCAACGTTCAGCGGCTGCCCGTTCCAGTCCACCGTTACGGTCTCGCGTGTGCCCCCGGAACTCTTCACCTCCTCAACACGCTTCTTGATCAGCTCGCTGAACTCGGCCGCCCTCGGCGGCGGCGGGAATTGCTGCATGATGTAACCCCGTCCCCTTTGCTAGCTCTCGCCTCGAATTGCCTGCTTGACGACCTCACGCGCCTCCGCCGGCAGCGTCCGGTACATTCCCCAGAGCTTCTCAAGGACGCTATACGTGCGCTGATCTGCCTCCAGCCACTGCGCCAAGACCTTGCGCTCGACAAGCCCGAGCGTGTCCACACGCTTCAACAGGACCGTCAGATCGGCTTCTCCGCCGCGGTTTCCCACCCGACAACGGTTACACTCGGTGACCAGCTGCGTATTCGTTGCGCCGTCGGCGAGCTTCACCTGACGCCGCGCAATGTCGAGCTGCGCGGTCCCCGGACTGTCGCCGTAGCGCTCGCCAGCCCCCACTCCGCAACTGCGGCACAAGTAGTCGTCTGACTTCATGACATCGCTCCGCTGGGTAGCGGTCAGACTGCTGTTCGGCTTGGCCTTCCCTTTGCCCGGCACCCAGACCGGCTCCCCCTGCTTCATGAAGCGATGCTCATTGCTGTTGAGGCCCGGGTCCTCGCGGCTGGTGAGGATGACCCAGCCAACATCACGCAAGTCGCGCATACGACGGTCAATCTGTGCGATACCGGGAAAGGCCTCACGCATCGCGGCCTTCGTGAACTGGTTTCCCTCGCCGACCACTTCCACCAGCCACCGGGCAACGCGGATCTTCCCGCCGTGTTGCGTGTCCTGCCAGGACGGCGCATCCATGATGGCCCCCACCCTTCTGCCGACATCAAGGTCCACCCGACTGGCCGCGGAGAACCCGTAACAGCCGCTGTGGTGCCATCTATGTCAGCGGCTCCGGGCGAACATTGCGAGCAGCAGCCGACGTTGCCCGGACAAACGCAACAAAGGCGCTTAGCCTTGCCAGCACTGTTGCGACGGCGAAGGCAGGGTGGATGGCACGGCAGGGACGTCAACTGGCCCCTATTGACCCGGGTCTGGCAGAGGGGAACCGGCGGCTGGCGGAAGCCCTCCGGTCCCTGCGCTTGCTCCTGGCTCCAGGGACGGAGACGTTAGCGGCGGTCGCCGATCAAGCCAGCCTAGATTGCAACCGCGAACGTCCACTGAGCACAACCGCCGTCTCCCGCTACTTCAGCGGCCAGGTGATAGCCCCGGGGTGGTTCATCTGCTGGTTGCATGAGAAGGCGCAGCGTGGTGGTCACGGCGGGGAGCACCCCCACGCACTCGACGATCTGCTCGCGCTGCAAAGGTTGGCAAAGAAGCCAACCGACTGCTCCGGTTGCAACAAGCTCATCAAGGAGCTCTGTCGCAGTGACGCGGAATTACTGACGTCCAAGAGCCGGAGGTGGCATCTCGAACGTGCTCTTGCCGCATGCCGTGATGTGACTCGTCGGGCCGGTTTCAAGGCCGGCTCCCACGACTATTCGTCGGCGCCACGCAGGCAGGGGGCTCCCCTGCCGGTCCCCCGCTACCGGCAGGACCGGCAAGATGAATGGAAAGACCTCCAGGCCGCCCAAGCCGTGGCGGAGCACGTGAAGGCACTGGCAAGCGAACAGAAGCACCACGAAGTGGCGGCGGCACTCCAAAACGCTCAAGCGGTGCTGTCGCCCGTTGAGACGGCCGCTGTAGTGGTCGTACTGCGCAGTGCGGAGGTGAACGGCGTCGCCGAGACACTGCTCAAGGGGTACGCACGTGACCTGCCTGCTCATGCGGTTATGGGTTTCGCCCGCAGCCTCCTGCAGCATGGTCTCCCAGCCGACGCGGAAGCGGTTCTTCATACCGCAACTAGTTAGCTGCGGCAGCCCGGGCCGGCGCCCGCTGGCTCTTCGCGAGCCGAGGGCGTCTCGCACGTAAGATCGGACCCCGTTGTCCCAGATAGGGAGGTTATGGCGATGGCTAGCGTTCCAGCGACAGTTGTGGCAGTAAGCGGCCTGGTGGGGGGATACGGAGTGGCCCGCTGGACTAAGCGGCGCCCTCTTGGCGGCGTAGCCCTCGCAGCCGCTGGAGCCGTAGCAGCCACGGGGTGGCAGCAGAAAGCCGGGACGGCAACGGCTGCCGCATTGACTGGCACTTATGTGGCTGCATTCGCCGGCTCCCATCCGCTTGCCAAGAAGATCGGGGCCTGGCCCGCGGTGTTTGCGGTGGCGGGCGGGGTTGCCGTGGCGTCGTGGGTGGCGGTGGACCGTCGGGGGTAGGCAGGCCGAGGCGTGTACGGGGTCGGCGGTCCGAGGTGCCGTCGGCCCGGTATACGCGTCAAGGTCGAGAAGGTCAGGCCGTTTACGCCGACGCCTCGTTCAGCAGGTTCAGTTCGACCTCCGTGAGCGTGACGTCGGCGAGGGCCAGGAGGGCCGGGAGTTGGGCCACGGTGCGGGCGCTGGCTATGGGGGCGGCGACCGTGGGCCGGGCGGCGAGCCAGGCCAGGGCCACGGTGGCGGCTTCGGCTTCGTGGGCGGCGGCGACGGTGTCGAGGGCCTGGAGAACGCGGATGCCGCGGTCCGTTGACAGGTGACGAGCGGCGCTCTCGGAGCGGACGCTGTCGACGGCGGTGTCGGGGCGGTACTTGCCGGTCAGGAAGCCCGAGGCGAGCGCGTAGTACGGGACCGCGGCCACGCCGTTGCGGGCGGCCACGTCGGCGAGTTCGCCCTCGTAGGTGTCGCGGGAGACCAGGTTGTAGTGGGGCTGGAGGGCCACGTAACGGGCCAGGCCCTCGCGGTCGGAGAAGGCCAGGGACTCCTCCAGGCGCCGCGCGGAGATGTTCGAGGCGCCGATCTCGCGGACCTTGCCGGCCTGGACGAGGTCGTTGAGGGCGGTGAGGAATTCCGCGACCTCGACGGACTCGTCGTCGAAGTGGGTGTAGTAGAGGTCGATGTAGTCGGTGCGCAGGCGGGTGAGGGATGCGTCGACCGCGGACTTGATGGTGGCGGCGGAGAGGCCCTTGTAGGCGGGGTGGGCACCCACCTTGGTGGCGATGACGACATCGGAGCGATTGCCGCGGGACGCCAGCCAGTTGCCGATGACGGTTTCGGACTCGCCGCCCTCGTTGCCGGGGACCCAGGCCGAGTAGACGTCCGCGGTGTCGATGAAGTTGCCGCCGCCGGCCACGTACGCGTCGAGTACGGCGAAGGATTCCGCCTCGTCCGCCGACCAGCCGAAGACATTGCCGCCGAGGGAGAGGGGGGAGACGGAGAGCGAGCCGAGGGAGGTGCGGGAGGCGCGCGAAGCGGGGGAGGCGTGGGAGGTGTGTGTCGCGGTCATGCGTGGTTTCAGCGTTGGGGGGAGGGGAGTTATTCCCGGAGATGTGCCCGGAGATGTGCCCGGAGATGTGCCCAGGATCTTCCTGGGGGTGCGCCGGCAGGACGTGTCCCCTCCCCCGGCGCGTCAGACGTTCAGCCCATGGTCACGCAGCCACGGCATCGGGTCTATCGGGTCGCCGGCACCGGGGCGGACCTCCAGGTGGAGATGGGGGCCCGTGACATTGCCGGTGGCGCCTACGCGGGCGATCACGTCGCCGGTGTTGACCTTGCCGGAGGTCTTCACCATGGAGGACAGATGGCAGAACCAGAGCTCGGTGCCGTCGTCGAGGGTGAGGACGATGCGGTAGCCGTACGAGCCGGCCCAGCCCGCCTGGGTGATGGTGCCGGAGTGAACTGCCTTGACGGGAGTACCGGTCGGTGCGGCGAAGTCCTGTCCGGTGTGGTCCGCGGCCCAGCGGTCGCCGGCCTGGCCGAAGCTGGCGGTGAGGGTGTAGGAGGCGACCGGGGTGATGAAGCTCTTGGCCAGTTCGGCGAGGCGTTCGGCCTCCGCCTTCTTGCGGGCCGCCTCCGCCGCCTTGCGCTGGGCCTCCCGCTCCGCCGCCTTCTTGGCGGCCGCGGCCTTCTGGGCCGCCTCCTGGTGCGCTGCGGCGTCCTTCGCGGCCTGATCGATGGCGGCGGATTCGGCGGCGTCGCGCGCCTCCTGCTCGGCCGCGTCCTGCTGCGCGTCGGCCTGCTGGAGGATGCGGTTGCGCAGCGCCTCGCCGGCATCCGCCCCCTGGGCCGCCTCGCTCTGGGTAAGGCCCGCCTGGGAGAGGGGGCCGGGGGAGGACGAGCTGGACGAGGAGTCCGTACCGGAGCCGGAATCGGAACCGGCGTCGGATATGAGGCCGCCTATCCCGGGGAGGGACTTGGCGTCCGGCAGCTTGTCGGAGATGTCGTCGGCCATGCCGCCGATGTCGGGCATCGAGATCGGGACGGGCGGCCGGTCCTCGGCGGTCGCCATGCCGCTCGCGCCGACCGCCGCGATGACGCCGACGCCCAGGACCGTACCGCTGCGGGCGAGTCCGCCGCCGCGCTGCTTGGCCACCCGGTGCTTGCCGCGGACGGACCGGACGGACTCCTCGGTGGGGTTCCACTCTTCCCACGGTCCGTCGCCGTCGCGCGCACCGTCGCGCTCGCGGTCGCGGACGCCGCCCTGGTAGACGACACCGGGACCGTCGAAACGGCCTCGGCCGTCGAACGGACCCCGGTCATCGAGGTCGGCGGCTGACGGTGCCTCGGGGGCAGGCCTATTGGACGCCACGGGGGCGCACTCCTTTCCCTCCTTCACGCCTACCGGGTTAGCTGACGGGTTCGGAGCAGGAAGGTCTCCTACGGGCGCCTCTGATGGGAGGTGCCCGATTCACCCCAAGGTGGTGGTTCCCCGGTTCCCTCGGTGCAGTTCCTGCGGTGCGTGCAGGCACTTCGTACGGTTCGCGCGGAGCGGATCCGCTCGGCTGGTACGGGTATTGCTGCGTGCCGTAATGAAGTGGCTGACGTGCAGGGCGTGCGCGTGCGGGATTCGGCGTCGGCGCGCGGTGCCGCCTCTTGCGACGGCTGGGACGACCGCGCTCCGTTATCGGACAGTAATAGAGATCGCCGGTGTTTTCCAAGCCTTCCCGGGAATCTGTATGCGCTCCGCACGAGCCATGGCGTGGACTTTTTCCCCCACCAGGGGCATAAAGCGGGCGAGTTGCCCACCCGTCGCCAAACGATCTCTCGGCGATTGTGTGCCAGTTGTTATGCGGAGGGGTGCCTGGCCATTACGCAGCGTGAGAGCAGTAACGTCGGATCATGGTCGTCAACGTGGTCAACGTCGTCAACAGCGCGCAGACAGTTGCGGATCGGTACCGGGAGTTCTCCTGGCAGCAGGCGCGGGGACGGTCCGACGCCCACGCGGAGTTGACCGTCCGGATCAGCCACGACGAGGAGTTCTGCGATCTGTTGTCGGGATCACTGCCGGCCGGGGACAAGCAGCAGCCGGGCCTCCTCCTGGCCGCCGTCCGCCATCTCGACGGCCCGCACGCCGAGCACGGGCCGCGCGACGAGGCGGCGTACGGACGCTGGCGCGAGTGGACCATCCGGCACTGGGACGAGGTCCGCACGGTGATCATGCGGCGCACCGACCGGACGGACGAACCGGCCCACTGCGCCACACTGCTGCCGCTGCTCGCCCGTCTGCCACAGCCGCTCGCGCTGCTGGAGGTGGGCGCGTCGGCGGGACTGTGCCTTCAGCCGGAGCGGTACCGGTACCGGTACCCAAACGGGCAAAGCGATACGGCCCCGGGGACGGAGCTCGGGACAGACATCGGGACGGAGCTCGGGACGGACATCGGGACGGACTTCGGAGCGCCCGGAAGCCCGTTGACCTTCACCTGCCGTACGAGCGCCGCCGGCCCCGGCCCCGTACCGGAGCCCCCCGCCCGCCTCCCCGACATCGTCTGGCGCGCCGGTATCGGCCTCGACCCGCTCGACCCAGTCGCCGAACGCGATGACCTCCGCTGGCTCCAGGCCCTCCTCTGGCCCGGCGACGACGCGCGCGCCGCCCGCCTCGAGGCCGCCATCGACGCCGTACGGACCGCGCCCCGCCCCCGGATCGTGCCCGGCGACCTGCTCGACGAGCTGCCCGCGCTGGCCGCCGAGGCCCCGCCCGAGGCGACGCTGGTCGTCTTCCACACGGCCGCGCTGGCCTGCCTCCCACTCGCCCGCCGCGAGGAGTTCGCCGGTCTCGTACGGTCCCTGCTCGCCGAGCGGAGCGGCCCCGGCCACTGGATCTCCCACGAGCACCACACCGTCCTGCCGTGGATCACCGCCCCGGCACACCGGGCCCTGCGCCCCGAGGACGCCCAGCCGCTGACCCTCGCGCTGGACGGGCGCCCGGTCGCCCTCACCGGCCCGGACGGCCGGAGCCTCCACTGGCTCCCGGAGGACGCGACGGCCGCGCCCGCCGGCTGAGGCCTACTCCCCCAGCGGCCGCTGCACCGCCAGCAGCGCCATGTCGTCCGCCTGCGACCCGCCTGTATGCCGGGCCACGTCCTGGGCCAGGATGTCCAGGAGGGCGTCCGGTCCGGGGAAGTGGCGGCCGCGCAGCCGGTCCGGCGCGTCGTAGAAGCGGCCGTACCGGTCCCTGGCCTCGGTCACCCCGTCCGTGAACAGCAGCAGCATCGCCCCGGCCGGGAAGAACGTCTCGTCCACCCGGTCCGGCCACCCCGCGACCTCGCTCATTCCCACTGGCAGCGCGGCCGAGGCGGGATGCAGTTCGCACAGGCCGCCGTCGGTGGCGAGCAGCAGCGGGGCCGGGTGGCCGCGGTTGAGGATGCGCAGTACGGAGTGCGCGCCGGAGGGGATCTCCGCCAGGACGGCGGTGGTGAACCCCTCGACCTGGTCCAGCCCCTCGCGCCGCCCGCCCTCCCGTTGCAGCGCCCGCTCCAGGCGGCCCGCCACCGCCTCCAGGGTGGCCTCCTGTTCGGCCGCCTCCCGGAACGCGCCGATGACGATCACCGCGGCCTCCACCGCCTCCAGCCCCTTGCCCCGGACATCGCCGACGATCAGCCGTACGCCGTGCGGGGTGTCCTGTACGGCGTAGAGATCGCCGCCGATCCGGGCGTCGGCCTGCGCGGCCACATAGCGCGCGGCGACCGCGAGCCCGCCGATCCGGCCGGGCGGGGTGGGCAGCAGGGCGCGCTGGGCGGCCTCCGCGACATCCCGTACGGAGGCGAGCCGGGCGTCGCTCAGCCGTACGACCCGGTTGATGCCGAGCGCCAGGAAGGCGACCACCAGGACGGTCAGGCCCTCAGTGACCGACTGGGTGTTGTTCTGTGTGCTGTGGTACGCGGCGACGACGAACTCGCCCAGCAGGGCGGCGGCGGCCGTGACGGCCGTGCCGCCCAGCGAGTAGAGGGGCGCGGCCACCAGGGGGGCGGCGGAGAAGAACGGCGCGGCGGTGTACTGGGGCGGCGTGGCCACGTCGAAGGCGAGGCCGCCGACTATCAGGAGAGCCGGGAGCCAGCGGGCCGCACGACGGGCGAGCGGCGACAACCGGGCGCGGCGCGCCTCCCGCTCCTCCCGCCCGCCCGTACGGCTCCCGCCACCTCGAAGCATCCGCACCGGCCTCTTCCCACTGCCAAGGCTTTCGCCACCGCCAAGGCCTCCGACCTCCCAAGGGTTTCGGGTACGGGGCCGGTC
>NZ_JBEZJZ010000111.1:0-26961 GCF_040651455.1 Streptomyces sp. NPDC048483 | reverse complement strand
GTCAACGTCCTGTGGGCCCTGTTGCGCGACGGACGGTGCTACGAACCCATACCTCCTGTCACGAACGCCGCTTGACAAAAAGATTAGGAATCGTAAGCGGTCAGTGAGCGGCTGACGGTCTGGCCGGTCTGGAAGTTGTGCCAGATAGCGGGGGCGAGAGCCGGGACGCGCTGGGCGACGCGCACAGCGACGCCTTCGCGGGTGCGTGCGCCGTGTTGTTCGAGGTCGAGCCGGCCCTTGAGGGTGTCGTTGACCGACTCGATCAGCTGTCGGACCTTCTTGAGCAGCGGTTCGCCGGGCCGGGTGACTTCGCGTTTCGTCGGCGGACGCAGCAGCGTGATGCCGTGTTCGGACGGTGACCGCTCGAACGGCCTGGACGCGAAGCCCTTGTCCGTGATCAGCAGCTGTCCGGTCCGTTGCCGCACGAGGGGCGCGTCGATCTCCAGCATCGCCGCCAGGACCTCACGTTCATCGGTCTTCGGGCTTGCCAGTGCCCACAGAATCGGCACGCCTGACGGGGTGCACACCGGGAACAGGCGTAGCCCCCAGAAGAACCGTGAGCGGGACGCGCAGTAGCCGCAGGCTGCTCAGCCCGCCACCTCGGACCGCTTGACCGTAGGCCGTGACGTGCCGCAGGGCACCGGCGTGGAGTCGCAGATCCACACGGTGTCGTTCCAGCGGTCGGTGTCCTTGGCCGGGGTGCGGATGAGGCGCTTGACCTGCGGCAACGCTGCCCGAAGACGCTGGTTGTAGCCGGCGTCCTGCGGGATGTAGGGGAACATGCCGCGATAGTGCTTCCGCACGTGCCGCGGCCGGCGTGCTTCGCTGTGGGAGCCGAGCAGGGCCTGCATGACTGCCAGGCACAGCAATTCGGGTTGGCTCAGTTTGGGCGGCCTGTCCGGGAGCCGGGCGATCCCGGCCCAGTCGTCGTCGATCTTCACGTGCAGCGCGGTCCGAGGGTGCTCAAGTCCGTCGTCACAAACGGATCTTGAACACCCTCGTCTCATGCCCGCAGGCCTTCGGAAAGACTCGTCCAGGGGACGCGAGCGCCCCCTTCGGGGCCACAACGCGGCGGGCCCGGGGCGGTATTCCCGGGGCTCGCCAGGATCCCCGGGGCTCACCGGGGCTCCCGGGCCTCACCACGCCCCCTGGGGGGCACCACAACCCCTGGGCCTCACCAGGATCCCGGGGCCCACCAGCCGACCGGCCCGGGGCGAAGGCCCCACGCGGTCGGCGAGCAGCCGCCTACGAGGCCCCCGCCGGTGCCGCTTCCTGTTCGGCCTCCACCTGCTGGTTCCAGTCGCGCTTGGATTCCTGCCAGCCGTCCTCGTCGTGGCCGGTGCGCCAGTAGCCGGAGATGGACAGGGCCTCGCGGGGGATGTCGTGCTCGATGCGCAGCAGGCGGCGGAGTTCCTTGACGAAGCCCGCCTCGCCGTGGACGAAGGCCTGGACCTGGCCCGGAGGGAACTCCAACTGCCGTACAGCAGCGACCAGTTCACGGCCGACGGGGGTGGCGCCGCGGTACAGCCAGGTGATCTCGGCGCCGGCCGGGGCGTTCAGATCCTGGCGCTCCTCGGGGCCCGCCACCTCGATGAAGGCGTGCACCGGCGCGCCCGCGGGCATCCGCGCGAGCGAGGCCGCGATGGCGGGCAGGGCGCTCTCGTCGCCCGCGAGCAGATGCCAGTCGGCGTCGGCGGCCGGGGCGTAGGCGCCGCCGGGGCCGAGGAAGAGGATCTCGTCGCCCGGCTTCGCCGCGGCGGCCCACGGACCGGCCAGCCCCTCGTCGCCGTGCACCACGAAGTCGACGGTCAGCTCGCCGGCCTCGGCGTCCCAGGAACGCACGGTGTACGTACGGGTCCTGGGCCACTGGTCGCGGGGGAGGTCGGCGCGGATCCGGGCCATGTCGAACGGCTCGGGGTAGGCGATGCCGGGCAGCGGAAAGACCAGCTTGACGTAGTGGTCGGTGTATTCGCCCGCCGCGAAGGGTGCCAGGCCGTCGCCGCCCAGCACCACCCGGACCATGTGCGGGGTCAGCTGTTCGGTGCGCACCACCTGGCCGCGGTGCAGTGTGGGCTGTTTACGGGCCGGACGCTCTGCTGCCACGACATTCCCCTGATGTGATCGCCGAATGGATGGACCTGAGGTGAACGGACCTGGCAGGGAGGCGCCTGGGATGGAGGGGCCTCCCGGACGCGACCCCTTGGTCAAGGAGGTCGCCTATTAGGTATGCCTAACCTAACAGGTCATCGGGGGAGGGTGGCGAGCAATCGCTGCAAAGACCCGCCCAGGCCCCACTGCGCGGCGAGCGCCTCCAGGCGCTCCGGGTCGGCCGGTTCGGTGGGCAGGGCGTGGTCGATGGCAGGGACCGGCGCGTCGGTGGCGACCCGTACGACGGTGGGGGCGACCTCGACGTACGGGCGGGCGTCGGTCAGGCGCTTGCGCTGGGTGGGGGTGAGCTTCGAGGCCGGGTCGGCGGCGGCGGCCATGATGCCCGCCAGGTTGCCGTAGGCGTCCAGCAGCTTGGCGGCGGTCTTCTCGCCGATGCCCGGCACGCCCGGCAGGCCGTCGCTGGGGTCGCCGCGCAGCAGTGCCAGATCGGCGTAGCCGGAGCCGTCGACGCCGTACTTCTCGCGCAGCAGCGCGCCGTCGGTCATCTGGAGGGTGCCGACGCCCTTGAGGGGATACAGGATGCGGATGCCGCGTGCGTCGTCGACGAGCTGGAAGAGGTCGCGGTCGCCGGTGACGATGTCGACCGGGCCCTTCGCCTGCGCGGTCAGGGTGCCGATGATGTCGTCCGCCTCGTAGCCCGCGGCGCCGATCCGGGCGATGCCGAGCGCGTCCAGGACGTCCTCGATGACCGGGACCTGCGGCGAGAGGGTGTCGGGGATCTCTTCCTCGTCGGGCTCCGCGGATCCGGCCGGTGCCTCCTCGGCGACCCGGTGCGCCTTGTATGAGGGGATCAGGTCCACCCGCCACTGGGGACGCCAGTCGAAGTCCATACAGGCGACCAGGTCGTCGGGGTGGTGGTCCTGGACCAGCCGGGCGATGAAGTCCAGCAGCCCGCGCACCGCATTGACGGGGGTGCCGTCCGGGGATTTGACCGATTCCGGTACCCCGAAGTAGGCGCGGAAGTAGAGGGAGGCGGTGTCGAGGAGCATCAGGCGTCGAGTCACACCCCGCATGATGCCGTATGCCCCATACGTCACACGGCTGTGATCTGGGACACCGTTCTGTTTGAGCCAGATAAAGGCGGGCAGGCGCGCACCCGGAGCGAACCCGGTAGTGCATTCCACTATTCCAGCCGGTGACGGCGGGCCGAACCCGCGCCGCTCCACGACCTGCCGGCGGGGGTGGCAGGTCGTTCTCGTGCGACAAGAGAGGTATATGTGTCCAGGCTGCAAGCCGAGCACCTGTACAAGGTGTTCGGCAGACGACCCGAGGACGCGGTCGGGAAGCTCGAAGGCGGCGCAAGCCGTGAGGATCTGCGGACCGAAGGCACCACCGCCGCCGTGATCGATGCGTCGATCGAGGTGGACGAGGGCCAGATATTCGTCGTCATGGGTCTGTCCGGATCCGGCAAGTCCACGCTGCTGCGCATGCTCAACGGACTGCTGGAGCCGACCGCCGGGACCGTCCGGATCGACGGCCAGGACCTGACCTCGCTCAGCGACAAGGACCTGCGCAAGGTCCGCTCCGAGAAGATCTCCATGGTCTTCCAGCACTTCGCGCTCTTCCCGCACCGCAGTGTGCTGGAGAACGCCGCCTACGGGCTCGAGGTGCAGGGCATACCGCGCGCCGAGCGCAACAAGCGGGCCACCGAGGCGCTCGAGCTCACCGGGCTCAAGGGCTGGGAGAAGTCCTGGCCCGACGAGCTCTCCGGCGGTATGCAGCAGCGCGTGGGCCTGGCCCGGGCGCTGGCCACCAACGCCGATCTGCTGCTGATGGACGAGTCCTTCAGCGCGCTCGACCCGCTGATCCGCCGCGATATGCAGGACCAGCTGCTGGAACTGCAGAAGACGCTGAAGAAGACCATCGTCTTCATCACCCACGATCTGAACGAGGCCATGCGGCTCGGTGACAAGATCGCTGTGATGCGTGACGGGCGGATCGTGCAGATCGGCAGCGCCGAGGACATCCTCGTCCGCCCGGCCACCGACTATGTCGCCTCCTTCATCCAGGACGTCGACCGCACCCGTGTGCTGACCGCCGGCGCGGTCATGGACGAGGTCGGTACGGTCCTGGGCACCACCACGCCGGACGGCAAGGAGCTGAGCACCGCCGCGGAGTTCCGCGCCGCCGCGCCCGCCGTCGTCGGTATCGACACCCCGCTCGCCGAGCTGTTCACCCCCTGCTCGGCCAGCACCGTCCCGGTCGCCGTCACCGATGAGCAGGGCACGCTCGTCGGCGCCGTACCGGTCGCCAGGCTGCTCGCCGTCCTCGGCGAGCCCGCAGCGCAGGACCAGGCGCCCGATGTCCCCGTCCAGGCCACGGCCGCGAAGGGCAAGGTGATCGCCGGTGCCTAGGATCCCGGTAGGAAGTTGGGTCAGCGACGCGGTCGACTGGCTGCGCGACAACCTCAGCGCGCTCTTCGACCTCGTCACGCACGTACTGAACGTGCTGTACGGCGCGATCCACACCGTTCTCGCCGCGCCCGCGCCGCTCATCCTCGTCGGCATCCTCGCGGTGATCGCCTGGTGGCTGCGCGGACTGCCGGCCGCCCTGTTCACCTTCCTCGGCTTCGCGCTGATCATCTCCATCGAGCAATGGGACAACACCGTCTCCTCGCTTGCGCTGGTGCTGGTGGCCTGCCTCATCACGATCGCGGTCGCCATCCCGCTGGGCATCCTGGCCGCCCGCAGCCGCACCGTCGGCGGCCTGCTGCGCCCGGTCCTCGACCTGATGCAGACGATGCCCGCGATGGTCTACCTGATCCCCGGCATCCTCTTCTTCGGCCTCGGTGTGGTCCCCGGCATCGTGTCGACCATCGTCTTCTCCATGCCGCCCGCGGTCCGCATGACCGAGCTGGGCATCCGGCAGGTCGACGAGGAACTGGTCGAGGCGGCCGAGGCGTTCGGTACGCACCCGCGGCGCACCCTCTTCCGCGTCCAGCTGCCGCTCGCGCTGCCCACGATCATGGCCGGTATCAACCAGGTCATCATGCTGGCGCTGTCCATGGTCGTCATCGCCGGCATGGTCGGCGGCGGCGGTCTGGGCGGAGCCGTCTACAACGGCATCAGCTCCGTCGATGTGGCGCTGGGCTCCGAGGCCGGCCTCGCGGTCGTCATCCTCGCCATGTACCTGGACCGGATGACCGGCGCGCTCAACCAGCGGGTCTCCCCGCTCGGCCGGCGCGCGCTGGCCAAGGCCCAGGCCGCACTCGGCGGATGGAAGTTCCTCCAGTGGAAGCCCGCCACCTCCCTCGCGATGGCCGGCGTGATCGTGCTGGCGCTGCTCGCCGGCGGGCTGAGCTTCCTGGGCAAGGACAGCGACGGCACGGGCCGTCCGGTCAGCCTCGGCTACGTCAACTGGGACGAGGGCAAGGCCACCACGTACCTGTGGAAGGAAATCCTCGAGCAGCGCGGCTACAAGCCCAAGGTCCAGGCCCTGGAGGCCGGTCCGCTGTTCGCCGGGCAGGCCCGCGGTGACATCGACGTCCAGACCAACGCCTGGCTGCCGACCACCCACGCCGCGTACTGGAAGAAGTACCAGGACAAGCTCGAGGACCTGGGCACCTGGTACGACAAGACGTCCCTGGAGATCGCGGTCCCGTCGTACATGAAGGGCATCAAGTCCCTCGACGACCTCAAGGGCAAGGGCGGCGAGTTCGGCGGCAAGGTCACCGGTATCGAGCCCGGCGCCGGCGAGATGAAGATCCTCAAGGACAAGGTCCTCAAGGACTACGGCCTGGGCGGCGAGTACAAGGTGCAGGAGTCCAGCACCTCCGCGATGCTCACCGAGCTGGACCGTGCCCTCCACGCCAAGAAGCCGATCGCGGTCACGCTGTGGTCCCCGCACTGGGCGTACAACAAGTACGACCTCACCAAGCTGAAGGACCCCAAGGGCTCGTTCGGCTCCGGTGACGGCCTGCACATGCTGGGCCGCAAGGGCTTCGCCAAGGACGAGCCGCAGGTCGCCGCGTGGATGAAGAAGTTCCACCTGGACGAGAAGCAGCTCACCAGTCTGGAGGGCGACGTCAAGACCGCCGGCGTCGGCCATGAGCAGGAGGGCGTGCGCACCTGGCTCAAGAAGCACCCGGGCCTGGTCAACAAGCTCGCCCCGTCCGCCCACGCCACGTACGCCAAGGGCAAGGACGCCGGCAAGGCGCCGAACATCGGCTACCCCGCGTGGGACGAGGGCATCGCCACCACGTACCTGTGGAAGAGCATCCTCGAGAAGCGCGGCTACCAGCCGAACATCCGCAACCTCGAGGTCGGCCCGATGTGGACCGGCCTGTCGACGGGGCAGATCGACGTCGAGACCGACGGCTGGCTGCCGGTCGCGCAGAAGCAGTACTGGGACAAGTACAAGAAGGACGTCGTCGACGCCGGCGCCTGGTACGACAAGACGTCGCTGGAGATCGCGGTGCCGTCCTACGTCAAGGGCGTCAAGACCCTCGACGATCTGCGCGAGCACAAGGACGAGTTCAAGGGCAAGATCATCGGTATCGAGCCGGGCACCGGCGAGATGAAGCGCCTGCACGATGTCGTCCAGCCCGCCTACGGGCTGAAGGACTTCCAGGTCACCGAGGCCGGCACCAGCGCCATGCTCACCGAGCTGGAGAGGGTCTACGCCAAGAAGGAGCCCATCGCGGTCGTCCTGTGGTCCCCGCACTGGGCGTACAGCAAGTACGACCTCACCAAGCTCAAGGATCCCAAGGGCACCTGGGGCGCCAACAACCAGATCAAGAGCATCGGCAACAAGAGCTTCCCCAAGAAGTTCCCGGAGTTCGCCGGCTGGCTCAAGAACTGGAAGATGACACCCGACCAGCTCGGCAGCCTGGAGCAGGACATCCAGGACGCCGGCAAGGGCCACGAGAACGAGGGTGTGGAGAAGTGGATCGCTGACCACCCCGGCATCGTCGACAAGATGGCGCCGGTGAAGTAACCGCGCACCACTCCCGCCACAAAGAGCCCCGCCCCCGGCAGCAGCCGGACGGCGGGGCTCTGCGTTCGTCCCGGGCCGCCCTGATGGAGTACCGGCTCCACCTACCGGCCGCGCCCGCCTAGCGACGCCGCCCGCGCGATGATTCGCTCCCCGTGTGCCGGTCGTTCCGCGCGGCCGCAGGAGCCGCGGCCGGCGCAGGAGGAGGCGACCGTGAACCGTGCCCGTATGGCCGCCGTCGCCGTGACCGGTGCCGCCGTCCTGGGACTTGCCGCGCCCTCCCCCACTCTCGGCTCCTCCCCCAAGCTCTCGGCTCCGCTCGAGCAGGGGGGACCCCCACGAGCGGGGGGACCCCTACCATCGGCGCTGGTCGAGCCGGACCCGATGGCGGCGGGGCAGCGGGTGAGCGTCAGCGACGGCCGGCGGTGCGCGGCGGACGGGGGCGCCACCGCGGCCTCGACGCTGTTCGGATCGGTGGTGCTCGAGCCGGCCGCGCGCGGGATGGCCGCCGATACGACGGTCGTCCGGGGTGCGACGCCCGGTCGCTACGCGGTCACCATCGACTGCGGGTCCGGCGGCCGGCGGTTCACCGAGACCGTGACCGTACGCGACGGCCGCGCCGAAGGGGTGAACGCGAGCCAGGCGGCCGGCGGGCTGGCTCTGCTGGTGCTGGCGGCCGGTGCGGCGTATCTGCTGCGCCGCAACGCCAACTCCAGTGGTGGCTGAGGGAGTTCCGGTGCGGCGTACGGTGGGGGGATGACCCGAGGCCCTGTCCGGCGTGTGGTGTCCCTGGTGCCGTCCCTCACCGAGGCGGTGGCGGCCGGCGCGCCCGAGCTGCTGGTGGGGGCCACCGACTGGTGCAGCCACCCCGCCGGGCTCGAGGTCACCCGCATAGGCGGCACCAAGAACCCGGACACCGCGCGGATCGCCGCCCTGGCGCCCGATCTCGTCCTCGCCAACGAGGAGGAGAACCGCCCGCAGGACCTCGGCGCGCTGCGGGCCGCCGGGCTGACCGTCCAGGTCACCGAGATCCGTACGCTCGACCAGGCGCTGCGTGAGCTGGAACGGGTGCTGGTGCGCGGCTGCGGCCTGCCCCGGCCCGGCTGGCTGGACGCCGCGGAGGCCGCCTGGCGCGACCTGCCCGCCGCGCCGTCGGGGCCCGCCGCGGTGGTGCCGATCTGGCGGCGGCCGTGGATGGTGCTGGGGCGCGACACCTTCGCCGGTGATCTGCTCGCCCGGCTCGGCGTACGCAACCTCTACGCCGACCACGCCGACCGCTACCCGCGCATTCCCCTCTCCGAGCTCAACGCCCGCGCCGCCGACCTCGTCGTACTGCCCGACGAGCCGTACCGCTTCACCGCCGAGGACGGGCCCGAGGCCTTCCCCCAGCTGCCCGCCGCGCTGGTCAGCGGGCGCCATCTCACCTGGTACGGGCCCTCGTTGGCGGCGGCACCGGGTGTGCTGGCGGCGGCACTGGCCGCGGCACGGTGATCACCCTGTGGTGGACGGCGGCGTCGGCGGTGCCGGCAGCTGACCGCGCGCCAGGCCCAGCCCGGTCCGCGTCCCGGCCACCGCCACCGCCGTCACCAGGACGGCGAACAGCGCCACCGCGAGCCAGCCGAACGCGGCGAGCCCGGTGTGCCGGGCCAGGGCCGCGGCGCCGGTGACACAGGTGCCGACCGGGAAGGTGAAGCCCCACCAGGTCATCGCGAAGCCCATCCCGTTGCGGAACGCCCGCACCACCATCGCCGTGGCGATCGCCAGCCACAGCAGCGCAAAGCCCATCACGGGAACGCCGTAGAGCAGCGCGAAGGCGCTCATCGCGTGCGCGGCGGGGGCGCCGACGGCCGCGGGGGCCGCGTCGGCGAGGTTGTTCACGGCGGTGGTGGACTGGCCGAGCGGGCCGAGGACGAGGAACAGCGTGGGGGTCAGGGCCGGCGGGAGCGGGCCGTGGTGGAAGAGCCGGGCCAGCACGAGCGGCAGCACCAGCAGCGTCGCGAGCAGCGACATCCCGAACATCGCGTAACAGGCCAGCAGCATGGCCACCCGCTCCTGCCCGGCCGGCAGATGCGCCACCAGGGCCGGGCCGGTCGCCGCCGAGACCATCGGCGCGACCAGCGGCAGGATCCAGACCGGGGTGGCGCTGCCGGGCTCGATGCGGTGCCTGGTGACCATCAGATACGGGATCGCGGCGGCGGCCGTCACGCCGACGAGGGTGCCCAGGATCCACAGCACCGTGTCGGCGGCGAGCGCGGTCTGCGCGCCCAGCACGTCCCGGCCGACCGCGAGCGTGCCCGCGCCGACCGCGAGCAGCGCCATCGACAGGCAGCCGTAGAACGGCGCGACCGCCGGATCCAGCAGCTGCCGCCGGGCCTGGTCACCGTGCCGGACCCAGTGCACGGTCCGGGCGGCCAGCAGCGTCACCAGCATCAGCGCCGACAGCGCCCATACGAGGACGTAGGCGCCGCGCAGCTCGGGCGCGTCCAGCGGCAGGACGGCACCGGCGTTGGCGACGATCGCGGTGCCCATCACGGCGGCGTACCAGTTCGGCCCGAGATGACGGACGGACGGGCCGGCCCCGCGGGTGCCGTGGACGGCGCCGGGGGCCCGGGAAGGTGCTTGCGCGAGAAGTGTCATGACTCGAGGGTCCTGCCCCGGCACCGTCCCCACCAGGGACCTTGTCTCTATGAGGGCATAAGCTGGGTTTATGTGCAGTGCAGAGGCCGGACCCGCCGCCGTACCGCTCGCGCACCGGGTCCCCGACCTGGGCGCGCTGGAGCTGCTGCTCGCCGTCGCCCGGCTCGGCAGCCTGGGGCGGGCCGCGCGGGCGACGGGCATCACCCAGCCCGCGGCCAGCAGCCGGATCCGCTCGATGGAGCGGCAGCTGGGCGTGGCGCTGGTGGAACGCTCCCCGCGCGGCTCCCGGCTCACCGATGCGGGGGTGCTGGTCACGGACTGGGCGCGGCGGGTGGTGGAGGCGGCCGAGGCGTTCGACGCGGGCGCACAGGCGCTGCGCGGGCGCCGCGACTCCCGGCTCCGGGTCGCCGCCAGCATGACGATCGCCGAATATCTGCTGCCCGGCTGGCTGATCGCGCTGCGCGCCGCGCGCCCCGGAACCGCCGTATCGCTGCTCGCGGGCAACTCCGCAGCCGTCGCCGAACGGCTGCTGGCGGGCGAGGCGGACCTCGGGTTCGTCGAGGGCCTGGACGTGCCGTCGGGCCTGGACGGCACGGTCATCGGCCACGACCGCCTGATCGTGGTCGCCGCGTCCTCCCACCCCTGGACCCGGCGCCGTACGGAGCTGGCCGCCGCCGAACTGGCCGCCACCCCGCTGATCCTGCGCGAACGCGGCTCCGGCACCCGCCAGGTGCTGGACGCGGCGCTCGCCCGGCACGGCGGCCTGGCGGAACCGCTGCTCGAACTCGCCTCCACCACCGCGGTCAAGGCCGCCGTGCTCAGCGAGGCGGCGCCCTCCGTCGTCAGCGAACTCGCCGTCCGGGAGGAGCTGACGGCCCGCCGGCTGGTGGAGATCCCGGTGCGCGATCTGCGGCTGGGCCGTGATCTGCGGGCCGTATGGCCGTCCGGTCAGCGGCCGGCGGGGCCGGCGCGCGAGCTGCTGGGCCTGACTCAGGGGGCCTGAGACCCGAGGGGCCGGGACGGCACCGCCGGCGTACGGGGCGCGAGCCGCCCGAAGAGCGCCGAGAGCACGATCGCCGTGAGGGCGGCGGCCGGTACCCCGCTGCCGAACAGGGCGCGGGCCCAGTCGGGCAGCGGCGCGTACCACTGCGGGGCCAGGACGGGGAGCAGGCCCGCCAGCAGGGTGAGCGCGACGATGGTGGAGGCGGCACGGTCGGCCGGACCGGTGCGGCGGAGCATGCCGATGCCCATGGCCGCGATCACCGAGTAGATCACCAGCGCCGCGCCGCCGACCACCGGGGCGGGCAACGCCGCCAGCAGCCGGGTGACGGGCGCGAGCAGCCCGCCGAGGACGAGCAGCGCACCGGCCGCGGCGGTCACGAACCGGCTGCGGACGCCGGTGAGCTGGACGATGCCGATGTTCTCCGCGCTGGTGACCATCACACAGCCGCCGAGCAGTCCGGCGCCCAGCGAGGTCACCGCGTCCGCGCGGGCGGTGCGCGGGACATCGCGCGCCGGATCCGGTCTGCGGCCCACCGCCTCGCTGTTGAGCACCGTCTGGCCGGTCGCCTCGGCGAGCGAGGCGAGGGCGAGGACCATCAGGGGGAGCGCGGCGAGCAGATCGAAATGCGGGACGCCGTACGGGAGGAGCCGCGGCAGCGACAGCACCGCGTCACCGGGGACACTGCGGAACGCGGAACCGGTGAGCGCGGCCGTGACCGTCCCGGCCGCCATGCCGATCAGCACCGACAGCTGCCGCCACACGCCGCGCAGCAGCAGGAAGCACAGGGTGGTCGCGGCGATCGTGACCAGCGCCGGCCGCCGTCCCGCGACCGCCATCGGCGCCGCGACATGGATCATGTTGACGCCGATGACCAGCACCGTCGCGCCCATCACCAGCGGCGGGAAGAACCGTACGAGGCGCCCGTACAGCGGCAGTACGGCCAGCAGCGCCGCGGCCGCGAGCAGCACGGACCCCGAGGCGGTGGCCGCGCCGTGGGCACGGGCGATCTCCAGGAAGACGGCCACCGCCGCGCCGCCCGGCAGCATCATGAACGGCAGCCGGGCACCGGTCCGCAGCACCCCGAAGGACTGGAGCAGCGCGCCGGCCCCGCACAGCACCAGGGTGGCGCCGAGCAGGGACGCGGTGCGGTGGGGCGGCAGCTGCAGACCGGCCGCTATCAGAAAGACCGAGGAGACGGGGGCCGCGATCATCGCGAGGACGTGCTGCGCGGCGAGCGGCAGCAGACGCAGCAGCGGAAGCCGTTCGTCCACCGGGGGCGCGGCGGGCGCCGGGGGCGCGGTCATCGCGGCTCCACGAACTCTCGCAGCACCGTGTCCTCCGGATCGGTCTCCTGCATCGGCCCGCCCCGGTGCGTGTGCCACATCGGGAACAGCAGGCGAGGCGCCTGGCGGCGCCGTCAGCGTAGACGCCAGGGCCGGGTAGTTGCAGCGCCGTGAACGTATCGATAAGGCGCGCACCGAGTGGTGACCCGGTGACCCGGCGGGCGTCCCGGTCACCGTGCGCAGATGCGGGACCTGGCGCACTCTGGTAACAGCGGTTCCGGAGGTGATCGTCATGGTGAAGATGCAGACCGCTGTCGGATGGCATGTCGAGCTGGAATTCGAGGAAGATCATCACCGCACACGCGCGGCCGCGCTGGTGCGTCTCCCGGACGGGAGCGAGGTGCGGTCCCACGGCTATGCCAGCCGCCATCCCGCCGACTCGGACCAGCCGAGGGTCGGCGAGGAGGTCGCGGGGGCCCGCGCGCTCAACGAGCTGGCGATGCAGTTGCTGACCAAGGCCCACGACGAGATCGACGCGGCGTCCGGACGGGCGTCGTATCCGCTGACGCACTGACGCAGGGGCCCGCGCATCCGCCCTCGCGGGCCCCGCCCGGACGGCGGGTTGGGGGCAAGGCGGTGCTCAATGTCGGCCCGGTGGTGGTCGGTTGAGTCGTGTGTCGCTCCTCCGGGGTGCACTGACCATGTTGATCGCCCTCCCCGAGTTTCGCTAGTGTGTGCGAATCGTCGGCGTATCCCAAGACGCTCGACACCGCATACAAGGGGGAACAACCACATATGAGGCTCAAGTTCATCGCGCCTGCCCTCGCCTCGGCGGCCCTGATCGGCACCGCAATGACCGGCGGGGTCGCCACGGCAAGCACGCCCGGGACGACGCACACCGGCACCGTGGCCACGTCCGCGGCTGCCCAGTGCCCCGTCATCGAGGCGAAGGAAAGCGTGAAGATCCGCAAGTCGAAGAGTGTGAGCAGCACCGCGCTCGGCCTGCTCCCCAAGCACGAGTACGGCTGCTCCACCGGCGGGTCGGGTTCCGGGGGACACTACAACCTCTGCGGGAAGAAGGACGCTTTCTACCCGGAGGTCAAGTACAAGGGCATCCGTGGCTGGGTGCCCGCTACCTGCACGCACAACTACAGCTGAATCCGCTCACACCCCCGAGGACGCCCCCCGCGCCGCCGCCACCAGCGCCTCCATGACGCGCGGGTCGTCCCCGGCCTCCGGGTGCCACTGCACGGCCAGGGCGAAGCCGTACGCGACGGGCAGCTCGAGGGCCTCGATGGTGCCGTCCTCCGCGTACGCCGAGGCGACCAGGCCGCGGCCGAGCCGGTCCACCGCCTGGTGGTGGTACGTCGGTACGGAGACCGGCTCGGGAAGTGCCGTGCCCAGCCGGGTGCCGGGGACCGGCTTGATCTCGTGGTGGTCGAAGACGCCGGGGGCGCCGGCGTGCGCGTCGAGATGCTGGATGAGCGTGCCGCCCAGCGCCACGTTCAGCAGCTGAAGTCCCCGGCAGATGCCCAGCAGCGGCGTGCCGGCCGCCAACGCGGCCTCGATCAGGGCCAGTTCCCAGGCGTCCCGGTCCAGGGCGGGCGGGCCGGTCCTGGGGTGCGGTTCCGCTCCGTACCGCGCCGGCTGGACATCCGCGCCGCCGGCGATCACCAGCCCGTCCAGCCGTGCGACGGTCGCCGCGGCGGCGGCCGGGTCGCCGGGCGGCAGCAGCGCCGGCAGACCGCCCGAGCGCTGCACCAGCTTCGGGTACCCGGCGGGCACCAGGGCGGCGGGCAGCGTCCAGACCCCCCACCGGGCTTCCTCCTGGTAGGTGCTGATGCCGATGAGGGGCTGGGACATCGGGTGATCCTCCATAGACGGTGACGAGTGCGGTTCAGTCGCGGGCGAGTTCGGCCTCGGCGGCCGCCAGCGCGGCGAACTCCTCCTCGGGGGCCGCGGCCACCAGGCGGTGCCGGGAGTAGAAGGCGAAGTAGGCCAGCGCCACGACGTACACGCCGAGCGCGATGAAGGCGGCGTCCTTGTCGACGAGGAACGTCGCGGCCAGCGCCGCCAGGGCCAGAACGAAGGCGACGGTCGAGGTCACGATGCCGCCGGGAGTGCGGTACGGGCGGTGCAGGCCGGGCTCGCGGCGGCGCAGCACGATGTGCGAGAGGGCCATCAGGGCGTAGGAGATGGTGGCGCCGAAGACCGCGACATTCAGCATCCGGGCGCCGTCCCCGGTGGCCGCGGCGAGCGCGAAGCCCAGTGCGCCGGGGACCAGCAGGCCGAGGTAGGGGGCCTTGCGGCGGCTGGTCAGGGAGAGGAAGCGGGGCAGGTAGCCGGCCCGGGAGAGGGCGAAGAGCTGCCGGGAGCCGGCGAAGATCAGCGAGAAGAAGGACGCCACCAGGCCCGCGAGGCCCGCGTAGTTGACGATCCGGCCGACCGTGGTCGGCTTGCCGTCCGGCTGCAGGGCCTGGACGAGCGGGTCGCCCACCGACTGGAGGGCGGCGCTGCCGCGCGCCCCGGTGGCGGCGACAAAGGTGATCAGCGCGAGCAGCAGCAGAATGCCCATCGCGGCGGCCATCGCCTTCGGCAGCGAGCGCACCGGGTCCTTGGTCTCCTCGGCGGCCAGCGGTACGCCCTCGACGCCCAGGAAGAACCACATGCCGAACGGGAACGCCGCCCAGATCCCCAGAATGCCGAACGGCAGCCAGGAGCTGGCGCCGAAGGCACCGGCCTGGACGGGGATGTCGTTGAGCGTGTCCACATGGAAGTCGGTGAGCGCGGCCAGCGCGAACACGACGAGCGCGGCGACGGCCACGGCGGTGACGATCAGGCTGAAGCGCAGCGCTTCGCCCACGCCCCACAGGTGGATCCCGATGAAGATCACAAAGCAGGCGAGGTAGACCGGCCAGCTGGAGTGCAGGCCGAAGAGGCCGAGGGATTCGACGTAGTCACCGATGAAGATGGAGATCGCGGCGGGGGCCAGGACGTATTCGATCAGGATCGCGGTGCCGGTCAGGAAGCCGCCCCAGGTGCCCAGGGCGCGCCGGGCGAAGCCGTAGCCGCCGCCCGCGGTCGGCAGGACCGAGGCCAGCTCCGCCAGCGCGAAGACCAGACAGGTGTACATCAGGCCCATCAGGATGGAGGCGATGGCCAGGCCGCCGAAGCCGCCCTGTGCCAGGCCGTTGTTCCAGCCGGAGAAGTCGCCGGAGACGACATAGGCGACGCCCAGTCCGGTCAGCAGCAGCGGTCCCGCGCTGCCGCGGCGCAAGGTCCGCCGTTCCAGATAGGCGTCCCCGGGCGATGTGGCGTCCGGGGCCGTAGAGGGCGGTGCGGTCTGGGATTCGGTGCTGTCGGCCATGAGCCGCTCCTGCCTCGCCGAGGGGGGAATCGAGCAAAGGTTCTGCCGCGTACCTTTGCGCTCCTCGTCGCCCCGGCGCAAGACCTCTACGTAAAAGACTGGTTAACGGCGGCTTGCCGGGCCGGCCGGCGGGGTACGCCTCACGGCTGCGCCGACGGGGCGGTGAGGAAGCCGCGCAGCAGGGCGGCGGTCCCGCAGCAGTGCTCGCGCATGACCTCGCGCGCGCCGTCCGCATCGCCCTCCAGGACGGCCTCCACCAGGGCGGCGTGCTGGGTCTGGGAGTGCTCCAGGTTGCGTACCAGGAGCGGGATGCAGTCCAGGAGATCGTTCACGCTCGCCCGTACGGCCGCGTACTGGGCCGCCAGCGACGGCGAGCCGGACAGCTCGGCGAGGGTGAGATGGAGCAGCGTGTCATGGCGGCGGTAGTCCGGCAGCGGGGCGTCCTGGGTCGCCGCCAGGGCCGTGCGCAGCCGGTCGGCCTCCTTGTCGGTCAGCCCGTGGGCCGCGCACAGCCCGGCGGCGCCGACCTCCAGCACCTCCCGGAACCGCAGGGTGTCCTCGACGTCGATCTTCCCGATCCGGCGGCGCAGCTCCGCCTCGCCCGGATTCTCGCTGCGGCCGCGGACGAAGGTGCCGCCGTAGCGGCCGCGCCGGCTCTCCACCAGTCCCTCGTCCTGCAGGACCTTCAGCACCTCGCGCAGGGTGACCCGGCTGATCTGCAGCCGCTCCGCCAACTCCCGCTCCGCGGGCAGCCGTTCACCCTGCGGTACCAGTCCCAGCCGGACGATCTGGAGTATCTGCTCCAGCGCCTCCTCGAAACCGTTGCCCGCCCGTACCGGTCGCAGCACGGGTGCCAGCCGGTCGGCCGCACCGTCCATCGAAACCCCTTCCCAATCAATGGTTCGTGTGCCTACCTTATGACTTCCGGATGCAGTGACAGGAGGCAACACCGTGGCAGACCGCACGCCCCCACTCTCCGTCGAGGAGCTCAGAGTCCTCGTCGATGCCGGGGAGATCGACACTGTCGTCCTCGCCTTCACGGACATGCAGGGCAGGCTCCAGGGCAAGCGGTTCGCCGCACGCTATTTCCTCGACACCGTTCTCGACCACGGTACGGAGGGCTGCAACTACCTCCTCGCCGTCGATGTCGACCTCAACACCGTCGACGGCTACAAGATGTCCTCGTGGGAACGCGGCTACGGCGACTTCGCCATGCACGGCGACACCGCCACCCTGCGCCGCACCCCCTGGAACCCCGGCACGGCCCTGATCACCGCCGACCTCGCCTGGCACGACCGCTCCCCGGTCGTCGCCTCGCCCCGGCAGATCCTGCGCCGCCAGCTCGACCGGCTCGCCGAGCGCGGCTGGACCGCCTACGCCGGCACCGAGCTGGAGTTCATGCTCTTCAAGGACACCTACGAGGATGCCTGGTCGCGCGGCTACCGCGACATGAACCCCGCCAACCAGTGGAACGCCGACTACTCCGTCCTCGCCACCGGCCGCATCGAGCCCGTCCTGCGCCGCATCCGCAACGAAATGGGCGCGGCAGGGATGACCGTCGAGTCCGCCAAGGGCGAGTGCAACCTCGGCCAGCACGAGATCGTCTTCGTCTACGACGACGCCCTCACCACCTGCGACCAGCACGCCATCTACAAGACCGGCGCCAAGGAGATCGCGGCTCAGGAGGGCATGGCGCTCACCTTCATGGCGAAGTACGACGAGCGCGAGGGCAACTCCTGCCATATCCACCTCTCGCTCCGCGACGAGGACGGCCGGCCCGTCATGGCCGACGACGACGGCCTGTACGGCATGTCGAAGACCATGCGGCACTTCCTCGCCGGCCAGATCGCCGCGATGCGCGACTTCACGCTCTTCTACGCGCCCAACATCAACTCCTACAAGCGCTTCCGCCCCGGCTCCTTCGCGCCCACCGCCGTCGCCTGGGGCCCGGACAACCGCACCTGCGCGCTGCGGGTCGTCGGCCACGGCCGCGCGCACCGCCTGGAGAACCGCCTGCCCGGCGGCGATGTGAACCCCTACCTCGCGGTCGCGGCCATGGTTGCGGCCGGCCTGTACGGCATAGAACACGAGCTGGAACTCCCCGAGGCGACCACCGGCAACGCCTACGCCGGCGACGCGGCCCACGTCCCCACCACCCTGCGCGAGGCCGCCGAGCTGTGGGAGAACAGCCCGATCGCCCGCGCCGCCTTCGGTGACGAGGTCGTCGAGCACTACCGCCACATGGCCCGCGTCGAGCAGGACGCCTACGACGCCGCCGTCACGGACTGGGAGCGCTACCGCTCCTTCGAGCGCATGTAAGGAACCCGACCGTGTCCAATGGTCTGCACGAGCTGAACATCCTCAACCCGGCCACCGAGGAAGTGGTGGCCACCGTCCCCACCACCTCGCCCGCCGAGGTCGACGCCGCCGTCCGCCGGGCGGCCGTGGCCCAGGAGGCCTGGGCCGCCGTGGCCCCGGGCGACCGCGCCCGCATCCTGCGCCGCTTCGCCGACGTCGTCGACGCCCACATCCCGCAGCTCGCGGAACTGGAGCTCCAGGAAGCGGGCCACCCCCTGGGCAACGCCGAGTGGGAAGCGGGCAATGTCCGCGATCTGCTGCACTACGCCGCAGGCGGAGTGGAGCGCCTGACCGGCACCCAGATCCCGGTCGCGGGCGGCCTGAACATCACCGTCCAGGAGCCGCTCGGCGTCGTCGCCGTCATCGCTCCCTGGAACTTCCCGATGCCGATCGCCGCCTGGGGCACCGCCCCCGCGCTCGCGGCCGGCAACGCCGTCCTCCTCAAGCCCGCCGAGACCACCCCGCTCACCGCGCTCCGGCTCGGCCGGCTGGCCCTGGAGGCCGGGCTGCCCGAGGGCCTCTTCCAGGTCCTGCCCGGCGAGGGCCCGGTCACCGGCACCGCGCTGGTCGACCACCCCGGCGTCGCCAAGGTCGTCTTCACCGGCTCCACCGCCACCGGCCGCCAGATCGCCGCCCGCTGCGCCGAGCAGACCAAACGGCTCACCCTGGAGCTCGGCGGCAAGAGCCCCAACATCATCTTCGCCGACGCCGACCTCGAGGCCGCCGCGGCCGCCACCCCCGGCTCCTTCCTCGACAACACCGGCCAGGACTGCTGCGCCCGCAGCCGCATCCTCGTCCAGCGCTCGGTCTACGACCGCTACATGGAGCTGCTGGAGCCCGCCGTCCAGGCCTTCACCGTCGGCGATCCGGCCGACCCCGCCACCCAGATGGGTCCGCTGATCTCCGCCGCCCAGCGCGAGCGGGTACGGTCCTTCGTCCCCGAGGACGCCCCGGCGGCCATCCGCGGCGAGGCCCCGGCCGGCAAGGGCTTCTGGTACCCGGCCACCGTCCTGGAGGGCCGCCCCGAGGACCGCAGCGCCGTCGAGGAGATCTTCGGCCCGGTCGCGGTGGTGATGCCGTTCGACGACGAGGCCGACGCGGTACGGCTCGCCAACGCCACCGACTACGGCCTCTCCGGCTCCCTGTGGACCCGCGACGTCGGCCGCGCCCTCCGCGTCTCGCGCGCCGTCGCGGCGGGCAATCTGTCCGTCAACTCCCACAGCAGCGTGCGCTATTGGACCCCGTTCGGCGGGTTCAAGCAGTCCGGACTCGGCCGCGAGCTGGGCCCGGATGCCCTCACAGCCTTCACCGAGACCAAGAACATCTTCATCAGCACAGAGGAGTCCAAGTGAGCGACGACCAGACCGCAGTGTGCCGCCGCCTCGTCGGCCGTACCGCAGTGATCACCGGAGCCGGCAGCGGCATCGGCCTGGCCACCGCCCGCCGACTGGCCTCCGAAGGCGCCCACATCGTCTGCGCCGACATCGACGAGACGGCCGGCAAGGCCGCCGCCGAAGAGGCCGGCGGCACCTTCGTCCAGGTCGACGTCACCGACTCCGAGCAGGTCGAGGCGCTCTACAGGACCGCCTTCGACACCTACGGTTCGGTCGACATCGCCTTCAACAACGCCGGTATCTCACCGCCCGACGACGACTCCATCCTCACCACCGGCCTCGACGCCTGGAAGCGCGTCCAGGAGGTCAACCTCACCTCGGTCTACCTCTGCTGCAAGCACGCACTGCCCTACATGCAGCGCCAGGGCAAGGGCTCCATCATCAACACCGCCTCCTTCGTGGCCGTGATGGGCGCCGCCACCTCCCAGATCAGCTACACCGCCTCCAAGGGCGGCGTGCTGTCCATGTCCCGCGAACTGGGCGTGCAGTTCGCCCGCGAGGGCATCCGGGTCAACGCCCTGTGCCCCGGGCCGGTCAACACCCCGCTGCTCAAGGAGCTGTTCGCCAAGGACCCCGAGCGCGCCGCGCGCCGCCTGGTGCACGTCCCGGTCGGCCGGTTCGCCGAGCCCGAGGAGATCGCCTCCGCCGTCGCCTTCCTCGCCAGCGACGACTCCTCCTTCGTCAACGCCGCCGAATTCCTGGTCGACGGCGGTATCGCGGGGGCGTACGTCACCCCCGTGTAACCGCTCGCTGTTCACCTCCGGATCACCGCATGTCAGCCGGGCGTCATGGAACGCCCGGCTGCCATGCGTTACCGTCCGCCTTCGAGTCCTCGTTCGACAGGAGTGCGTTCCATGCTCAACAAGCGTCGCTGGCTGGCAGCGGGTGCCGCCCTCGCGGTGGCGGGAGGCGGCGTCGTGATCGCCCAGACGGCCACCGCCGGCCCGGCTCCACGCAACTGCCCCACCCTGCATGTCTCCAAGGGCTGGTACGGCGAGAACCGTGCCAAGCTGCAGAAGATGATCGATGAGCGCGGCAGCTGCTCGGGATCCGACGGTGCCAGGCCCGTCGCGACCTTCGACTGGGACAACACCGTCGTCAAGAACGACATCTCCGACGCCACGCTGGCCTGGATGCTCAAGCACGACAAGGTGCTCCAGCCCACCAGCTGGAAGGCCACCAACAAGTGGCTGACCGACGACGCCCACCGCGCGCTCACCAAGGCCTGCGGCACGTCCGTGCGCCCCGGCCGCCCGCTGCCGACGTCGACCGACACCGACTGCACCGACGAGATCCTCGACGTCTACCAGGACGAGAAGACCTCCGGCGGCAAGACCGCGTTCGCGGGGGAGTGGAACCACCGCCGCACGGTGCCCTCGTACGTCTGGATCACCCAGCTCTTCGGCGGCCGCACCCCGGACCGGCTGACCGCGCTCGCCCGCCAGGCGCGTACGGAGAACCTCGCCGCGCCGATCGGCACGGAGCAGAAGGTCGGCACCCACACCATGGAGGGATACGTCCGCTACTACGACCAGCAGCGCGACCTCATCCATACGCTGAAGAAGGCCGGCTTCGACGTCTACATCGTCTCCGCGTCCGCGGAACCGGTCGTACGGGCCTGGGCGCCCGGCGTGGGCATCGACCGCGACCACGTCATCGGCATCCGCAACACCGTCCGCCACGGCCGCCTCACCAACGGCGTACAGGGCTGCGGCGACGTCAAGGACACCCACGGCGAGGTCCTGACGTACATGGACGGCAAGCGCTGCTGGATCAACCAGGAGATCTACGGCGTCAAGGGCGCCAAGGCCTGGAAGCAGCAGGACCGGGCGCACCGCCCCGCCCTCGCCGCGGGCGACGCCGAGACCGACGTCACCTTCGTCCGCGACGCCACCGGCGCGCACCTGGTCCTCAACCGCAACAAGACCGAATTCATGTGCCGCGCCTACGACAACAGCGACGGCCGCTGGCTGATCAACCCGATGTTCATCGAGCCGAAGAAGCGCCAGGCCGAGCCGTACCCCTGCGCGACCGAGGGCTACGTCCACCCGGACGGCGAGCTCGGGCCGATCCACCGCCCCGACGGCTCCGTGATCCCCGACCAGCAGGACCGCATCCACGGCTGACGGAAAGGGGCCGCGCCTTCACAGGAAGGTGCGGCCCTCGCCCCGGTACGTCGGGACCGTCTCCACCACCCGGTCCCCCTCGATCAGCTGCAGTTCGGCGAACCGCTCGCACAGCTCACCGGCCTTGGCATGCCGGAACCACACCTTGTCGCCGACCGCCAGCCCGTCCGCGGCTGCGCCCAGCAGCGGCGTCTGCACCTCGCCGGGCCCCTCCTGCGGGTCGTAGCGCAGCCCCGCCGGCAGATACGGCTCCGGCAGCCGGTCCGGGCCCGCCGCCCCCGACGCCGGATATCCGCCGCCCAGCACCGTCACCACGCCGGGTCCGGGCCGGCGCACCACCGGCTGCGCGAACAGCGCCGCCGGACGCCCGCTGAACGAACGGAAGTTGTCGAACAGCCGCGGCACATACAGCCCCGACCCGGCCGCGATCTCCGTGACCGCCGCCTCCGCCGCCGTGTGCTGCACACTGCCGGTCCCGCCGCCGTTGACGAACTCCAGCCGCGGCGCCACCGCCCGCACCGCCCGTACGGCCTCCCAGCGCCGCCGCGCCAGCTCCTTGCGTGCCGCCGCCTGCATCACCCGGATGGCCCGCGAGAACACCGGCTTCCCGGCGACCTCGTCGCCCACCCCCGCCACATGGCCCTCGTACGCCATCAGGCCCACCAGCCGGAACCCGGGCCGGCGGGCCACCACCCGTGCCAGCGCGCCCAGTTGGGCGGGCGACCGCAGCGGCGACCGCCGCGCGCCGACCCGTACCCTGCCGCCCATCACCCGGTAGGAGGTGTCCAGCTCCAGGCACACCCGAACCTCCTCACCGGAGCCGTCGGTCGGCCGGGCCGCGTCGATCAGGTCCAGCTGCACCGGGTCATCGACCATCACCGTCACCGCGGCCGCCAGCTTCGGATCGGCGGTCAGCTCGGCGAATCCCGCCCGGTCCGCCGACGGATACGCCAGCAGGATGTCCCCGAACCCCGAACGGGCCAGCCACAGCGACTCGTCCAGCGTGAAACTCATGATCCCCGCGAAGCCGTCCCGCGCCAGCACCCGCTCCAACAGCGCCCGGCAGCGCACCGACTTGCTCGCCACCCGGATCGGCTTGCCCTGCGAGCGGCGCACCAGATCGGCGGCATTGGCGTCGAAGGCCTGCAGATCGACGACGGCGAGCGGGGCGTCGAGGTGGGCGGTGGCCCGGTTGAGGGGGGTCTCCCCTGCTCGAACCGGGTGGAGAGCTTGGGGAACGTCTTTGTCGCCATACGCGTCGGCGGGGTGGTGGGACATGGCCGCAGCCTGCCAGACGCGGCTACCACTGGGTAGGGGAGAGATCGCGACAGAGTGGACACAGGTTGCCGCAGTCGCGGCCGCAGCCCGTACAGTGTCGGCACGCAGCGACCAGCAGGTCAGCGGCGCGATGTCCGGATACGAGCTACCCTGCCCCGATTGCAGATCGGGACCGGGACGCGAAGCGCAAGGGGGAGCGCGGGTGAGCACCGACGCCAACTGCGCGGACACACGGCGGACTCCACCGATACCCCCGCAGCCCCCGCACCGGCCCGCGGCGCCCGCCATGCCCCCCGTACCGGACGAGGACCCGCAGACCACCGTTCTGCGCCCGGTCCCAGCCGACCCCACCGTCCCGCCGCCGGCCGCCCCGCCCCGCCCGCCGGCCCAGCCGCCCGCCGGCCCCATGCCCCCGCGGGCCGCGCCCCCCACGGCCCCGCCCCGCCCCGCGGACCGGCCGCAGGCCCCGCCCCGCCCCCGTACGCCCCCGCCCGCGGGCGGCCCCCAGGTGCCGCCCGGCCCGGTCCGCGGCCCCGTCGCGCCGCCCCCGCCCGTACCCCCGGCCGCCCCGCCGCAGCCCAGGCGCCCGGTGTCCTTTCGTGACACCGCCGCCTTCCACCTGGCCAACAGCCAGGAACTCTGGAACGCCGCGCGCAGCCGCACCCATGACACCCCACCACCCGCCCCCGATCGCGCCTCCGCAACTCCCTTGCCGCCCCAGGGAGTCGGTGCATACGGGGCGGCCCCCGCCGCACCCCCGGTGCGACCGCGCCGCTCCCGCCGGCGCCGCCTGGCCATCGCCGCCTCCCTCGTCCTCGGCATCGGCCTCATCGGCGGTGCGGCGGCGGGCAGTTGGCTCACCGAGGGGACCGACGCGCCTCCCACCCCCGAGGCCTCCTTCTCCAAGGGCCGCAACGCCTGGCGCAACACCCCCGTCGACACCCTCTTCCCGCGCACCGTCAACGGCCTCGGCGTCGGCCCCGGCGGCTCCGACCGCCGCTGGACCCGGATCGCCGTGGCCCCCGACAGCACCTGCGCCAAGGGCCTCGACCCGGCGCTGGCCAAGGCGCTCGCCCCGGTGGGCTGCACCCGCCTGCTGCGCGCCACCTACGTCGACGCCACCCGCTCCCGCGTCATCACCGTGGGCGCCCTCACCAGCAAGGCCGACGCCAAGGGCATGCTGGCCCTCAACTCCCGCTTCAGCACCAGGAATCTGGCCACCCGCACCACGATGATGCCGCTGCCGTACGCCGCCAAGGGCACCCCGGCCGCGGACTTCGGCCCCGCCCAGCGGGCCAGCTGGACCGTCCGGATCCTCACCGACATCCCGGTCGTCGTCTACGCCGTCTCCGGCTTCGCCGACGGCCGCGCCGTCACCGACCCGCAGCCCGCCGAGGCCGCGGTCCGGCCCGGCACCACCACCGCGCCCGCCGAGTCCGGCCTCGGCCACGACGCGAAGGACCTCGCGGACCGCATCGAGGCCATCTACCGCAAGGCGGCCGGGATTTCCACGCAGCACCCGGAGGATCCGTGAGCCGCAAGACCCTGCTGCGGGGCACCGCCGTCGCGCTCGCCGCCGCCGCGCTGGCCGTGCTGCCCTCCGTACCCGCGCAGGCCGACACCGTCCGCGCCCAGGAGTGGGCCCTGCAGGCGATGCGCGCCCAGCAGGCCTGGCGTACGACCAAGGGCGCGGGCGTCACCGTCGCCGTCCTGGACACCGGCGTGGACGCGACCCAGCCCGACCTCAAGGGCCAGGTGCTGCCGGAGGAGGACCTGGTCGGTTTCGGCGCCGGGCCGGGCGACCGCACCTGGGCCGACCACGGCACCGGCATGGCCAGCGTCATCGCAGGTCACGGCCATGGTGCCGACCGCCAGGACGGCGTCCTCGGCATCGCCCCCGAAGCCCGGATCCTCCCCGTCCGCGTGATCCTCGAGGACCGCGACCCGCAGCGTGAGCGGGCCCGCACCGAGAAGGCCGGCGCCCTCGCCGACGGCATCCGCTGGGCCGCCGACCACGGCGCCGACGTGATCAATATGTCGCTCGGCGACGACAGCGAGACCGCGCACCCCGAGCCGCGCGAGGACGCCGCCATCCAGTACGCCCTCGGCAAGGGCATCCCCGTCGTCGCCTCCGCGGGCAACGGCGGCGAAGAGGGCGACCATGTCTCCTACCCGGCCGCCTATCCGGGCGTCATCGCGGTCACTGCCATCGACCAGCAGCGCAACCGCACCTCGTTCTCCACGCGGCACTGGTACGCGACGGTCTGCGCGCCCGGCGACCAGATCATCATGTCCAACCCGGACCGCAGCTACTACAACGGCCAGGGCACCAGCCCCGCCGCCGCCCTGGTCTCCGGAGCCGTCGCCCTGATCCGCGCCGAACACCCCCGCCTGAGCCCCGCCCAGATCAAACAACTCCTCACCGCCACCGCCCAGGACACCCCCGAGGGCGGCCGCAACGACGCCTTCGGCGCCGGTCTCGTGGACGCGGCGGCCGCCCTCGACCAGGCCGCCACCCTCAAGCCGACCCCGCAAAGGCCCACCCCCACCGCCTACGCCAAGCACTACTTCGGTCCCGGCCCGACGGCCCACTCAGCGCCCGACGAACCCACCGCCTGGCTCCCCTGGACCGCAGCCGGCCTCGGCCTGGCACTCCTGACGGCCGGCGTGGTCGTCTGGAGCGTCCGCCCCCGCTGACCGGCGCCGGGCGCCGCACCGGAAGACGGGGGGCGAAACCGAGCAAGTAGGCTCGACCGGTGCAGAAAAACATCCCCGACCCCGGCTTCGCCGACGACGACGGCTCGGCCGACCCGGCCCTGGCGGAAGCCCTGTCGGCCTACGCACGGGACCGCTCCACAGAGCCCCGTCTGCTGTCGGCCCTGGCCGCCGCACGCGTCCTGGTACCGGTGGTGGCCGTGCTCGGCGAGGTGGAAACCGGAGCGGACGGCCTCCGCCGCGACAAGACGAGCGACATGGCCGTCCCCACCCTCCAGGCTCCCGACGGGCGCCGCGCCCTCCCCGCCTTCACGTCCATGGACACCCTGCACCGCTGGCGCGCCGACGCCCGCCCCGTGGCGGTCCCGATGCGCCAGGCCCTGCTCGCCGCCGCACACGAAAAGGCCGACACCGTCGTCGTCGACCTCGCAGGTCCCGTGACGTACCAGCTCACCGGCGCCGCCCTGCGGGCCCTCGCCGAGGGCCGCGACACCGCCGACCCGCTGGCCGACCCGGCCGTCACCGAGGCCCTGCGCACCCTGCTGGCCGCCGAGCCGGCCGTCCTCGTCGCCCGTCTCGCACCCTCCGACGAGACCGACGCGACCCTCGCCCTGGGCCTCGCCCCGGACGCCCCCACCGCCGAGGTCGCCCAGCGCCTCGCGCAGTCACTGGCCACCGACGAGGTGCTGCGCGCCCGCCTGGTCCGCGGCCTTGACCTGGCCCTTCTTCCCCCCGGCGCGGAACGCACCAAGGACCCCCTCTACCGCCGCTGACCCCACGCCGGCGCTCCCTCGCCAACGGGCGCATTCGTCTCCTCGGCCCCACCATGGGATGAGCTCAAGATCCACGTGAGGAGGGCTCATGGAGATCACGGAGTCCACACAGACCCGCACCGTCGTTGCCGAATTCCTCGGCACGCTGCTCCTGGTGTTCTTCGCCGTCGGCGCGGCCGTGCTGGCGGGCGAATACATCGGCACCTTCGGCATCGCGCTGGCCTTCGGCTTCACCATGCTCGCCCTGGCCTACGCGCTCGGCCCGATCTCGGGCTGCCACATCAACCCCGCCGTGACGCTCGGCATGCTGCTGGCGCGCCGCATCGTCCTGCGTACGGCCCTCGAGTATTGGATCGCCCAGGTCCTCGGCGCCATCGTCGGCGCCGCCCTGCTCTTCCTGGTCGCCAAGCAGGTGCCGGGCCTGCAGACCCACGACGCGTTCGGCACCAACGGCTGGGGCGACCGCTCGGCGGTGCGCCTCAACCTGGGCGGCGCCTTCATCGCCGAGATCGTGATGACGTTCCTGTTCGTCTTCGTCGTGCTCACCGTCACCCACCGGGTGGCCGTGCTCGGGTTCGGCGGTCTGGCGATCGGTCTGGCGCTGGGCACCGTCCACCTCATCGGCATCCCGCTGGACGGCACCTCCGTCAACCCCGCCCGCAGCATCGGCCCGGCCCTGTTCGCGGGCGGCGGCGCCATCGCCCAGCTGTGGCTGTTCATCGTCGCCCCGCTGGTCGGCGGCGCACTGGCGGCCGTGGTGCACCAGATCACCCACCCGCCCCACGAACCGCGGCTGATCGCGGACGAGGCGGCAGCCGACGCGGCCAAGCCCGACGAACGGGTCTGACCGCGCCGCGTCACCACCGCCCGGCACCGGCGCACGGCACTCCCCACAGCCGACGAGCCCCGGCCGCAGCGGCCGGGGC
>NZ_JBEZJZ010000110.1:0-27853 GCF_040651455.1 Streptomyces sp. NPDC048483 | reverse complement strand
CGCCAGGAGGCCAGGACGCCGGAGGCGAAGGCGCGGGCGCGGGGGGCCGCTTCGGTGCCGCCGTGGAGTTCGAGGGCGGCGTTGTGGAACAGCTCCGCTTCGTGCCCCGTACGGGCGGGGTGCTGTACGACCAGGACGGCCACGTCGTCGTCGTGCTCGGCCGTGACGCCGAGGGAGCGCAGCAACCGGTCGCACACCCTCTCCGGTGTGCCGGTGGCGCCGGCGAAGGCGCGCTCCAGCGCTTCGATGCCGTCGTCGATGTCCGTGTCGCGGCGTTCGACGAGGCCGTCGGTGTAGAGGACGGCGCTGCAGCCGGGGCCCAGGGGAACGGAGCCCGAGGTGTGCAGCCAGCCGCCGGTGCCGAGCGGCGGTCCGGTCGCCTCGGCGGCGCGGCGGACCGTGCCGTCGGCGTCCCGGACGAGCAGCGGCACCTGGCCGGCCGAGGCATACACCAGGCGGTCATCGTTGGGGTCGTGGACGGCATAGACACAGGTGGCGATCTGGCTGGCGTCCATCTCGGCGGCCAGGCCGTCCAGGAGCTGGAGGACCTCGTGGGGCGGGAGGTCCAGCCGCGCATAGGCCCGTACGGCGGTGCGGAGCTGGCCCATGACGGCAGCGGCGCGCACGCCACGGCCCATGACGTCCCCGATGACGAGGGCGGTGCGGCCCGCGCCGAGGGTGATGACGTCGTACCAGTCACCGCCGACGGCCGCGTCCACGCCGCCCGGCTGATAGGTGGCGGCCACGCGGAGATCGTCGGGCTGCTCCAGCTCCTGCGGCAGCAGAGAGCGCTGGAGGGTGACCGCGGCCTCGCGCTGCCGCCGCTCGTCGGCCCGCAGGCGTGCCGCGGCCTCCACCTGATCGGTGACGTCCGCGCCGAAGACCAGTACGCCGTCGTGCTCCGTCGGCGTACAGGTGAAGGTGAGATAGCGGGCGTGGCCACGGCCCCGTCCCACGCCGTCCGGCACCCGACGCGCCTTCACCGTGCGGGGCCTGCCGCTGCGCAGCGCCTGGTCCATCAGCGGCAGCAGCCCGAGCTCGGCCAGCTCGGGCAGCGCCTCCCTCGCCGGGGGCCCCGCCGGCCGGGCACCGAAGAGATCCGCATACGCCCGATTGACGTACGCGACCCGGTGATCGGGGCCGTGCACGACCGCCACCAGGCCGGGGATGAGGTCGAACATGGCCGGCTCGCCCTGCCGGAAGCCGTGGAAGCCGACGCCGTCACCGTCGGCCCCGGCGCACCCACCGTCAGCGGCCGCGTCGTCGACGTCCACCGCCGCGAGGCGGCTGCGCAGCTGCCGCAGCGCGAGGTCGTCATCGACGTATGTGCTCACCATCCGGCCGGCCTGCCGCTCGGCCTCGGCCACCGACTCCCGCAGCTCCCGTTCCTCGTCGGCTGCCACGGCCGGCCGACGGATCTCCGCCGATCGCGGTCCGGGCGGCGGCGACAGGGCCGCCCGCATCGGAGGGGTGGGGTCGCTCATCGCAGCCTCCCTTGATCGGCCCTGAGCGCACGACGCGCCTGGCTGATGAGATTGCGCACCGTGACCTCCTCCACCGCCATGATCCGTGCGATCTCGGGATAGGAGAAGCCCCCGAGGAACCGAAGACCGACCGCATGCCGCTGTCTCCATGGCAACGCCGCGATCTGACGCAGAGTTCCCTCGAACTTTTCCTTGATCACGACGAGGTCCTCGGTCAAGGGGGCGGGATCCATCCCGTCCAGGCCCTCCGCCGAGGCGTGGGCGGCGACCTCCTGACGGCGTGCCACTACATGACGGACCGTCACCCGTCGGAGCCAGGACCACCAGTTGCGTACGGGTTCCGCGTGCGGCGTCAGCATGCGCTTCAGCGCCTCTTCGAAGGCCTGCTGGACACCGTCCCAGGCGAGATGCGGATCGACCACCATCGCCGCGGCCAGCAGCCCGTCCTTGTGGGCCAGGAACAGCGCCTCGCACTCCGCCTCGGCCGCGGCCCGGTCAGGTGGCCTCACCACACCCACCGTGCTCGCCGGGCGCCCGGCCGTCGCGTTCCCTGGCCGGGCGGTCGGCGGCCGGCGGCAGCCGCATCTCCCACTCCGTCGTGGCCCGCCCCTGCCGGTCGAGCGAGCGATAGCGGATCGTGCCGCCGGGCCGCATCGCCCGTGCCGCGGTCACCAGCCCGACCGTCCGCGCCCGCTCCCTGATGCGGTAGGCCACCGCCGCGCATACGCCCATCGCCCCCGTCGGTCCGCCGATGGCCACCACCATCCACTGCCACTCCGTCACCTTGCAGCCCTTTCCCGCGTTTGCCTCGTCGCCGTCAGCCCTAAGAGCGAAAGGGCGTCAAAAATGTCTAGGCGGGGGCGATACGGGATGGCTCGGTGGGTTGTTCGGGAGACGGGTCGTTCTGTTGACGGGTCGTTCTGTTGACGGGTTGATCTGGTGACGGGGCATCGTACGTCTGGTCGCCCGCTCGTCCACTCGTCTGCTCGTCTGCTCGTCCACTCGTCTACTGGCTGAAGAGCTCCCGGAGGGAGTGCTCGGCCACTTCGCTGTCCCGCATGGCTTCGACCACCTTCTGGTGGAAGCTGCGGCTCTCCTCTTCCGAGGCACACGGGACCGGGCTGCCGGCCATGGTGAACCAGTCCGTGGCACCGGTGTACTGCACCGCCACATGGGCCTGGCCCTCCGACCAGGTCGTATGCACGCTCAGGTCGCCGTCGATCACACCGACCTCCTCGGTGCGCACCGTACCGGGCCGCGCGTAGATCCCGATCGTGGTCCAAGATGCCCAGGTCACAACTTTCCCCCTTGCTGGCAGGGGGCACCGGCCGCCGGCAGCCGGTGCGGTGCTTCAAGTCTGACACCGGACGGGCAACGGCGCAGCGCATCGGCGCGGCGTCCGGAGCGGGAAGCGGCCCGCCCGGCGTCTCCCGCTCCCGACTACCCACAGTTATCCACGGCCACCACGGGGCGTGAGCCGTACCGGCAGCCGCCTTGGCCCCCGGGTGAACACCCCCGCCTCGGAGGGCGCGGTGCCGTCCGCGAAGTCCATGCCGGGGAAGGCGTCCAGCAGCTGGTTCACGCCGACCTCCACCTCGGTCTTGGCCAGCAGCGCGCCGACGCAGAAGTGCCGCCCGAGCCCGAAGGCCACGTGGTCGGCGGCGGCGCTGAAGGCGTGGGACGCCGCGATCTCCGTACGGAAGATGTCGAACGCCTCGGCACGGGCGTAGCGCCGCTCGTCGCGGTTGGCGGCGCCGATCAGGCAGATGACCGTGGAGCCCGCCGGTACAGTGCCGCCGCTGAGGGTGACGTCCGCGGCGGGCTGCCGCATGATCATGTGGACCGGCGGGCTGTAGCGCAGGGTCTCGACGATGGCCGCCGGTACGAGGCCGCGGTCGGCCCGTACGGCGGCGAGCTGGTCCGGGTGGGCCAGCAGGTTGCGGAAGATCCCCGCGATGGCCTTGTCCGTGGTCTCGCCGCCGGCCGCGAGCAGCAGGCTGACGAAGGCGGTGATGTCCTGGTCGGTCATCCGGGTGCCGTCGATCTCGGCGGTGCACAGGGCGGAGAGCAGGTCGTCACCGGGTGCGGCGCGCCGTTCCTGGATGATGGGGTGCAGATACGCGGTCAGCTCCCCGCTGGTCCGCAGCCCGGTGGCCGTGACGACCGGGTCCTGCGCGAGGTTGGCGAAGAAGTCGACGACAGCCCCGTACCAGGCGTGGAATCGGTCGTGGTCGGCGCGGTCCAGGCCGAGCATGTCGACGATGACATTGATCGGGAAGCGGGTCGCAAAGCGCGCCACGAGATCGGTTTCGCCTGCGTCGCGGAAGGCGTCGATCAGCTCCCGGGCATTGCGCTCGATCACCGGCAGGAACTTCTCGCGCAGGTCCTTGCCGCGGAAGGCGGGCGCCACCAGGGCGCGGCGCACGGCGTGTTCCCGGCCGCTCATCTGGGGCAGGGTCCGGCCGCCGTGCACCGGCTCGATCTGCCAGGCGTAGCTGTCGGTGGTGAACACCGGTTCGCGGAAGGCCCGTTGGACGTCCTCGTACCGGGAAATCAGGTAGCTGCCGGAGCCGGGGTCGCGGAAGAGGGGGTAGTGCTCGCGCAGGACGCGGTACGCGGAGTAGGGGTCCGCTTCGAATGCGGGGGAGAGGATGTCGGGCGGCTGCGGGATGGTGGTCACGGCGCGTCCTCGGCTTCCCTGAGGAGGGGCGGGATCGGGTCGGGCTGCGGTGCCTCGCGGTGCCTTTGCTGTGCTGGTGCGGCGCCTCGGTGCCGTCCGACGCTAGGGCAGGCGGCCGGGCCGGTCCAGAGGGCCTCGCGGCGGCGCACAGTGGCGCGCGGCAGCCCTTCACGCTGGCGTCAATTCGGCTGTATGGGACGCGAGTTGGGGTTATTCGGCGCATCCAGGATTCCTGACCGGCTCAGCACCCCTGCGTGCTCCGCCACCCATCCTCCACACCTGGCCTGAATCGGCCTTACCGCCCACCCCTCCCCTCTCTAACTTTGACTCCGTGACCAGATATGAAATCTGGTCACGGAGCCGAGTCCCCGCCCGCACCCGAACCCGAAGAGACCGGATCGTGGAACAGACACAGCGCGGAGAACGCATCCTGGAGGCCGCCGGCGAGCTGCTGCTCGCCTGGGGCTACCGACGGGTGACCATCGACGAGATCGCCCGCCGCGCCAAGGTCGGCAAGGGCACGGTCTACCTCCACTGGAAGACCAAGGACGCCCTCCTCCTGGCCGTCGTGCTCCATGCCAAGGCGCGCAGTCTGCGGCGCCTGTTGGAGCGGATGCGCGCCGACCCGCTGGAGGTCCTGCCGAGCCGGATGATGTGCGGGCTCTACGAGGACTACCTGGGCGACCCGGTGCTGCGCGCCGTCCAGACCGACGACTCGGACGTCCTCGGCCGCCTCAACGACACCGCCAAGCAGGAGCTCGCGGAACTGATGGCGCACGGCGACCACACCCTGCGCCGCCAGCTCCAGGTGCTGCGCGAGCACGGCCTGGTACGCGATGACGTCGACGTCGCCCACCAGCACTACGCCGTGCTTGCGGTGACCGCCGGCTTCTTCATGACCCAGGCACTCGACGCCGGTCCCCCCGTGGCCCGGGAGGTACGGACCGGCATCCTGGCTCACACGCTCCGCGGCGCACTGGAATTCCCGGCCACCGCGGAATCCGACCGCGCCACCCTCACCGAACCCGCCGCCACCCACCGCACGTGCGCGGCAGCGACCGCCGCCGCACCCGGGATCATCGCTCTCTACGAGCGCCTGGAAGAGCTCAGCTCACAGGAAATGCGACGCCAACTGCGCGACTGACTGCGCGCAGGACGCAAACAGCGCGCCGGAGACCGGTTTTTGACCAGGAGGAGAACACACGATGTCCGCATCCCCCACCAGCGCACTCAGCGCCCACGTCGGCAAACACCCCGGCGAGCCGAATGTGATGGACCCCGCGCTGATCGCCGACCCCGTCACGGGCTACGGCGCCCTCCGTGAGCAAGGCCCAGTGGTCCGTGGCCGCTTTTTCGACGACTCGCCGGTGTGGTTCGTCACCCGCTTCGACGACGTCCGCGAGGTCTTACGCGACCAGCGTTTCGTCAACAATCCGTCCGGCTCCCTGGGCGGTACGGACAACAACCCGGTCAGCCGCCTGATGGAGACCATGGGCCTGCCCGAGGAAATGCGCCCCTACCTCCTCGGATCGATCCTCAACCACGATGCCCCTGACCACACCCGCCTGCGCCGTCTGGTCTCCCGTGCCTTCACCGCCCGCAAGATCACCGATCTGCGCCCGCGCGTGGAACAGATAGCCGACGACCTGCTGACCCGGCTCCCCGAGCACGCCGAGGACGGCGTCGTCGACCTGATCCAGCACTTCGCCTATCCCCTCCCCATCACCGTCATCTGCGAACTGGTCGGCATTCCGGAGGCGGACCGCCCCCAGTGGCGGGTCTGGGGTGCCGACCTCGTATCGATGGAACCGGAACGCCTCGCCGGGTCCCTCCCGGCGCTGATCGACCACGTCCACGAGCTGATCCGGGAACGCCGCGGGGCGCTCACCGACGACCTCCTCAGCGAGCTGATCCGGACGCACGATGACGACGGCGGCCGGCTCAGCGATGTCGAGATGGCCACCATGGTCCTCACCCTGGTGGTGGCCGGTCACGAAACCACCGCCCACCTCATCGGCAACGGCACCGCCGCCCTCCTCACCCACCCCGACCAGCTCCGCCTCCTGCAATCGGAACCGGCCCTGCTCCCCCGTGCCGTGCACGAGCTGATGCGCTGGTGCGGCCCCGCCCAGATGACCCAACTGCGCTACGCCTCCGAGGACATCGAGCTCGCCGGCACCCCCATCCGCAAGGGCGAAGCCGTCCAACTCCTGCTGGTCTCGGCCAACTTCGACCCCCGCCACTACGACGACCCGACCCGCCTGGACCTCACTCGCCACCCGGCCGGCCACGCCGAGAACCACGTCGGTTTCGGGCACGGCATGCACTACTGTCTGGGCGCCTCCCTTGCCCGCCAGGAGGGCGAGGTCGCCCTGGGCAAGCTGTTCACCCGCTATCCCGACGTGTCCCTGGCCGTCCGGCCCGACCGTCTCGAGCGTCCGGAACTGCCCGGCCTCTGGCGTCTCACCTCCCTGCCGCTGCGGCTGTAGCGCCGCGAGCGGCCGGACGTCCGGTACGTCCGCCTACGGTCCCGTCACCCGACCCAGGCACCGGGCAGAGCGGCGCGGACGGCATCGAGGTCCGCTGCCGTCCGCGCCCGTACGTGGAGCCAGGAGTGGTTGACGACGCCATCGCGGCGCAGCAGACACCCCGGAGCCGCGTACCAGCGCACCGGGGACTCCTCGGCGCCCGTCCACATCGGATGGTCCGGCAGATCGACCCGGCGGTACCCCGCAAGGAGCCGCGGAACCAGCGCCTCCGGCAGTTCGCAGGCGTCGTACAAGGGCCCGGCCCCGAAGAGGTACGCGCTGAGCACCAGCTCCACCCAGGCAACGGACATCTGATCCAGGTACGGCACCCAGTCGTAGCGCGACCCCACACCCACGGACCCCACCACCACCGGAGGGTCGTCCTGGTCGGTCTGCTCGATCCGCTCGGTCTGCTCGATCCGAGCGATCCGATCGAGGGGGATTCCCCAGGCGGCGCAGTCCTGGTTCTCCCGGCGGAAGACCAGGACTGTGCTGTCGTGCCCGCCGGGACCGGCGTCCACGAAGAGGCCGGTCGGCGGGACCAACGGGTCCTGCCCACCCGTCAGATCATCGCGCCGCCGCCCGAACAGGGCATAGCCCTCCCGCAGTGCGGCGGGGAGCCTATGGCCCAATTCCCGCTCTACGGCGCGCAGTTCGGCCTCCGCAACACCGTCGTCGGCCCGCAGCGGGGCAGCCGTCCACCCAGCGGCGAAGTGCCGCACGAAATCCCAGGCGTGGTGGCGGTCCACGACCCCGCCCCGTAGCGCTGCTGCCACATCCCAGCTCACCCGCACTCCCCTCAGCCCCCACCCCTCAACGCGTCCCCTCCGTATCGGGTTCCCGCCGCCGCGCCGGCTCACATGTGCAAAGCGGGGACGACCTCCCGAGCGGGCTCCGCCCCGGTAACTCCCTTCGGCGCCGCCTTGATCGCGAGTGTGGTCACCATCGCCGCGGCCAGCAGCACCAGTGAGGCCCACATGGCGGTCGCATACAGGCCCGAGCCATGGGCGCCGACGCTGCCGGCGGCGGTGATCAGGGCAGAGGCGAGGGCCGTGCCGAGGGAGGCGCCGATGCCGAAGCAGGCGCCGTTCAGGCCGGGCAGTGCGCCCTTTTGGTCCGCGGGGGCCGAGACAACGGCCAGGGCGTTGATGGCGGTGATGCTCAGGCCGTTGTACGTGATGCCGAGCACCGCGAGGGCGGCGACGAGGATCCACTGCGAGGTCATGAACGGCACCGCGACGGCGAAGGCGATCAGTGAGCCCGCGGAGCCGATGATGACGCTGCGGCGCCAGCCGATCCGTGGGCCGAGGATGCCCGCGAGCGGGGCGCCGATCACGCCGATGGCCTGGGCGGGGGTGGCGAAGAGCAGCGCGGACTCCGTCGCGTTCAGGCCGTAGGCGGCGTGCGGGTCCTGGGTGAAGAGCGGCACGGTGAGGGTGAGCGCCCCGAAGGCGCCGGCGAGGGTCAGTACCGTCGTGGCCAGCAGCGGCCAGGCGCGGCGCGAGGCCAGCAGACCGGTGTCGATGATGGCGTCCCGGTTGCCCCGGCTGACCAGGACGAACGCCACCAGGCCGACGAGGCCGCCCAGCACACAGCCCGCGGTCGGCGCGGAGAGCCAGCCCCAGGACTGTCCCTGCGCCAGGCCGATCAGCAGCCCGGTCAGGCCGAGGCCGAGGAAGGACGTACCGCGCCAGTCCATCCGGCCCGTTGCGGTGGGTGGCGTCGCGGGGACGGTTTTGCGTACGGCGAGGGTGCCGGCCACCGACACCGCGAGACCGGCCAGGAAGATGCCGCGGAAGCCGACGGTGTCCGCCAGCCGGCCGCCGAAGACGGCGTCCACACCCGCGAACCCGCCGTTGACCGCGGTGATGATGCCTGCGGCGCGGCCGAAGCCCTTGGGCGACAGGGTGTCGTTGAGGGTCAGGAACGCCAGGGTGAACAGGGCGGCGGAGAAGCCCTGCAGGACGCGCCCCGCGAGGAACACACCGATGTCCGGGGCCGCGGCGCAGGCGATGTCGCCGACGATCACCAGCAGACAGGCCAGCAGCATCATCGGCTTGCGGCCGCGGTAGTCGCTGAGCCGGGCCAGGGTGACCTGCCCGATCGCCGCGAACAGGAAGAACAGGGTCTGGGAGAGCCCGACGAGGCCGCTGGTGGTGTGCAGGCGATGGATGACGTCGGGGAGGGCCGGGCTGAGCATGGTGGCGTTGAGCTGATAGCCGAGCACGGCCAGCGCCAGCGCCAGCAGCATGCCGGGGCGGCTGTCGGAGCGCGGCTTCTCGGAGCGCGGCTTCTCGGTGTCCGAGCGCGACGACATGGCGGCTCCTAAGGGGGAGAGGGAAAGGGGGTGCGGGGCGCGGTGTGGGTGGGGCGGGCCGCCCTCTGTCCGCCTTGCCGGCCGGTTCCCCGCGCGAGCGTTACTTGTCTGACAAGAAGCGCTGAGGAACTGGTCTACCTCTGCGTTCACAGGGCTGTCAAGAGATCCAAAGGGACCCGACGACGCCCAAGAGGGGCGTCATGGGCGATGCCTGCCGTACCGCCGTGCCCTGGACCTCCTGCCGTACGGCCGCCGCATCCCGGGGCACCAAGGCGCTCCCGCGCCCCGCTTGCGTAGGCTGGACCGCCGGTCAGCGGCAGTCCGACGACAACCTCAGGAGATGGCAATGGCTGACAGACAACAGCAGCGGCGCCCGGTCGTCGTGCTGTACGAGCGGATCGTGGAAGCGGTCCATCAGGGCGTCTACCCGCCCGGATCGCAGCTGCCGACCGAACCCCGGCTCGCCGCCGACCTGGGCGTCAGCCGGCCCGCGCTGCGCGAGGCCCTGATCCTGCTCCAGGAGGACGGGGTCATCACGGTACGGCGCGGGGTGGGCCGTACCGTCAACCACCACCCGCCGCAGCGCGGCTTCGAGACCCTGAAGCCCATGGAGGTACTGCTCGGCGCGGGGCAGGCGGTCCGTACCGTACGGCTGGCGCAGACCCTGGAGGAGCCGACCGACTTCTCCGCCCAGCATCTGCTGCTGCCCGCCCACGGCGAGGTCCGGTTCTGGGAGAGCATGATCGAGGTCAACTCCCTGCCGTCCTGCCTGGCGCACGAGTGGTCGGCCACCGACGAGACCCTCGCCGGGCTCGGCCTCGCCCCCGCGCAGGCGCTCGACAAGGAGCAGGGCGCACCGTCAACCATGCTCCGGCTGCTGCTGGAAGCGGGACGCGGGATGCCCCTGAAGGGCGCCTCCACCATGGTCGCGACCATGCTCGGCCGCCGCCGGGGAGAGCAGTTCGACCGGCCCGCGGACACCCCGGCCGTCCTGGTGACCCAGGTCGTCCACCTGGGGCGCACGCCGGTCCTGGCGGCCAAGTACATGCTGCCCACCGGGGCCCCGGCCCTCCCCGTGTGGCAATCACGCTGACCGGCCGGAGGGGGCCGCATCGCGTCGGGGACGGCCCCCGGTTCCGGTTACGGGATTCCACGGCTACACTCCCACCCCATGCACTTGTCAGACAAGCTCTCGCCCAGCAGCACCGGCGCCTCCGGCACCCTCGACCGCGAACAGATCCGCCAGGCGCCGAAAGTCCTGCTGCACGACCACCTGGACGGGGGCCTGCGCCCCTCCACCCTCGTCGAACTCGCCCGCGCCGGCGGGTACGACGGCCTGCCCACGACCGACCCCGCGCAGCTCGGCGCATGGTTCCGCGATGCCGCCGACTCCGGCTCGCTCGAGCGCTACCTGGAGACCTTCACGCACACCTGCGCCGTGATGCAGACCCGCGAGGCGCTGCACCGGGTCGCCGCGGAGGCCGCCGAGGACCTGGCCGCCGACGGGGTTGTCTACGCCGAGATCCGGTACGCCCTCGAGCAGCACCTCGAGGGCGGCCTCGGCCTGGAAGAGGTCATCGAGGCGGTCAACGACGGCTTCCGTGAGGGCGAGCGGCGCGCCGCGGCCGACGGGCGGACGATCCGCGTCGGCACCCTGCTGACCGCCATGCGGCACGCCGACCGCTCTCGCGAGATCGCCGAACTGGCCGTCGCCTACCGCGATTCCGGCGTCGTCGGCTTCGACATCGCCGGAGCCGAGGCCGGCAACCCGCCCGAGCGCCACGTCGACGCCTTCGACCACCTCAGGGCCGCGAGCAGCCACATCACCATCCACGCCGGTGAGGTCGTCGGCCTGCCCTCCATCCAGGAGGCGGTGCAGCGCTGTGGGGCCCACCGGCTCGGCCATGGCGTCCGGATCACCGATGACATCGCCGTCGCCGCCGACGGCTCGGTCACGCTGGGACGGCTCGCCTCCTACGTACGCGACCACCGCATCGCCCTGGAGGTATGTCCGACGTCCAACCTCCAGACCGGCGCGGCCTCCTCGTACGCCGAGCACCCCATCGACCTGCTGCGCCGGCTGAAGTTCCGCGTCTGCGTCAACACGGACAACCGCCTGGTCAGCGGCACCACGATGACGCAGGAGTTCCAGCACCTCGCCGACACCTTCGGCTACGGCCTGGACGAGATGGAGTGGTTCACCGTGAACGCGATGAAGTCCGCCTTCATCCCCTTCGACGAGCGCCTCGCCCTGATCCACCAGACCATCCGCCCCGGCTACGCCCAGCTGCGCACCGAAAGCCTCAGCCGCCTCCCGGCCGCTTGGGCGGCGACGGCCGCGGTTCCCGCGTAACACCCGGGACTCCCGCTCCCCCGGACACCGATACCCGGCACACCCGATATCCCGGGGACCCGGAGTCAGCCCACCATCCCCGCGCTCAGCAGTCCGAACAGGAACACGCCGATGACGATCCGGTAGATGACGAAGGAGTTGAAGGAGTGCTTGGCCACGAACTTCAGCAGCCAGGCGATCGAGGCATAGGCGACGGCGAAGGAGACGACCGTGCCGACGGCCAGCGGCACGACGGAGGTGCCTGACCCGATGGCGTCCTTCAGCTCATAGATGCCGGCTCCGGTGAGGGCGGGGATGCCGAGGAAGAAGGACAGGCGGGTGGCCGCGACGCGTTCCAGATCGAGGATGAGGGCGGTGGACATGGTCGCGCCGGAGCGGGAGAAGCCGGGGAAGAGGAGGGCGAGGATCTGCGAGCAGCCGACCCACATGGCGTCCTTGAGGGACGTGTCGTCCTCGCCGCGCTTGTGCCGGCCCATCTGGTCCGCCGCCCACATCACGCCACTGCCGAGGATCAGTGAGCCCGCCACCACCCACAGAGAGGCGAGCGGTCCCTCGATCAGGGGCTTGGCGGCCAAGCCCACGACGACGATCGGGAGGGTGGCGTAGAGGACCCACCAGGCGAACTTGTAGTCGTGGTGGTACCGCTCCTCACGGTTGCCCAGACCGCGGAACCACGCGCCCATGATCCGCACGATGTCCTTGAAGAAATAGACGAGCGCGGCGGCGATGGCCCCCACCTGGATGACGGCGGAGAAGCCCACGACGGCCTTGTCGCCCACGGGGATCCCCATCAGGCCCTCGGCGATCTTGAGGTGGCCGGTGGAGGAAACCGGGAGGAACTCCGTCACCCCCTCGACGGCACCGAGGACGAGGGCTTGACCGATGCTGATCGCGCTCATGGGGTCCACTTCTGGGGAGGGGTCGGACGTGCGGCGACGGACGCAGGATCGTACCGCTGCGGGGGTGCCGGAGCGGCTTCGGCCAGGTGAGGGGCGTAGCGGGAGGGGCCGGCCCGCTACCGGGTGCCGGTCACTGCAGGGCGTCCAGCGCCTGCCGGGGTGACAGTCCCGAGCGGGGTGCGGCGTTGAGGGTGAGGTGGCCGTCGGGGAGGCCGGCGAACTGGGGCTGGAGCTGGGAGGACCGGGTGCGGGTGAACATCCCCAGGTGCCGGTTGGTGTGCCGGGCCAGTTCCAGGATCTCGGACCAGGCCGTGTAGCGGACCAGCAGCGCGAGCGGGGCGCGGGGTACGGCGGGGATCGGGGCGCCGTCCCACGAGGAGGCGGCCAGGACCACGGGGTGCCAGAGCGCATCCGGGCGGGGCGCGAACCGCTGGGGGCTGCCGAGCACCGGCCGGGCTCCGCAGGCGCGAGCGGCCTGTGCCCATGCGGCGCCGCGCTCGGCATTGGCGACGGGGAGGGCGGTGCGGCTGGCGGGATGGGCCGCGTAGTGGAGCGCCGCCCTGGTGAAGGCGCGCTCGAAGGACGCCCAGGTGCTCTGGTGTACGGCGATGAGGGAGGCGGCCGCGCAGGTGCGGCCGGCGCGCCCGAAGCAGGACGGTACGGCCGCGCGGACGGCCGCCGGGACACAGGCGTCGTGCCGTACGACCAACAGGCCCGGCGCCGCCAGGGTTTCGTCCTCCGGGCGGGGCGTGGCCGGGCAGCAGTGCGGGCTACGCGCATCGGTGTGCTCGGCGAGGAGGGCGTGCAGGGCCCAGGTGGCGGTCCGGCCCTGCGGCAGGACGAATTGCCAGACGCCGTCCGGGAGACCGGCGGCGCGGGCGTGCTGTGCCATCCGCAGCGCGGCCACCGCCGTACGCGCGCTCAGCCTGGTGATGACGCAGCTTCCGCCCAGCAGCGCGGGCAGGGCTCCCTCCAGCAGGGACATCAAGGGGCGGGCGTCATCGGTGCAGGACGTCACCACCGCGTGTCCCGGCGCACACCGTGCGCCGCTGCCGCCGTTCAGATGCGGCCGGGGCAGCCGGTACCGGCGCAAGTGCGCGCGGGCGGCGGCCTCGCAGGACGGGAAGTAGCGGTCGGCCGTGTGCAGTTCCGTGATCGTGTCCAGGGAGCCGAGGCCGCAGCCGTGCACCAGGGCGGGGAACAGGACGGCGCGCTCCGCCCGGAACCGGGCCCGCAGCTCCCGGAAAATGCCGATCCGCCGCGACAACGGAACGGTGTGCCACCGCTGTTGGGCGGTGCGGGCCCGCCCCACGGCCCGGTGGACGTCGGTGGGCACGGACGCCGGGATGGTGGCGAGGTGCCGCCCGGTGAAGGCGCTGGCCACCAGGGCGCAGACGTCGTTTCCCGAGGTGACCAGGCCGAGCGCCGTGGGGTCGGGAAGGTCCGCGCACAGCTGCGCGGGGGGCGGGGCCGAGGGGGTGGAGGAGGAGGTCATGCGGCTCTGTTCTGGTCTTTTCCGGTCTGGTCCGGCGGAGGGAGACGGAGCGGTGTGGGCGTCGCTCCTGACGGCGAGGCCGGTCGTGGGTGCCATCGGTGTGTTAAAGGCGCCCGGCCCCTGTGGATCACAGCCTTGGGCACGAATTCACCCGCCCGGCCGCCGACCGGACAGGTGAGACCCCGTCATCCCCCTGGCCGACGCGCCGGATCGAGGGATACGGGGCCTGGTGGCGTGCCGGTCATGGTCATGGCGGCGCCTCGGGCGTGCCGTACCCGCCGGGGATCCGTCACCCGATCAGCCGCCCCGGATCGCCGCGCCCGCCGTGGGGCTCCTACCGTCGATCGACGCCGTACGCCGCCTGCGGACCGCCGCCGTCAGGGGAGTCCGACCGACCACATGAGGAGCCGACCAGGGAGTCCGATCGGGCCCGACCGGGGAGTCCGATCAGGGGAGCCCGGCAAGAGGGGTCCGACCAAGGGAGTCCGACCAAGGGAGTCCGATCATGCGTAGGCTCATCGCCGTGCCGACCGTGCTGCTCGCCCTCGCTGCCGCGGGGTGCGGGAGCGGTGACGAGAGCCGGGAGCGGCCGGCCGGTGGAGCCGGGCCCAGCGGCAGCCATGGCGGGAACGGCGGTCCCGAGGACGGTCCGCCGTCGTCCGGCCCGTCCGCCGGCATCCCGGGGCAGCCCGTGAGCTGCGGCAAGATTCCCGATGCGCTGGGCAGGGACGAGAGCGTCGCACTGTTCGCGGACCCCGGCGCCGGCGGCACCGTGGGCTGCGCAGAGGCCCACGAGGTGATGACCGAATTCTTTCTGCAGGCGCCGCAGCAGGACGGCGAAATGCCGGGGTCGCTGGCCGTACGGGGCTGGCTGTGCCAGTACGAGAGCGGGCCGACGGGTACCTGGATCAGCACCTGCAGCAAGGACAGCCGGGAGATGCACACGGAGGAGCCGTCCGGTCAGGACACCGGTCCGGAGGGTCCGGATGAGCCAGGGGCTCCGGACGAGTCCCGGCTCCCGAGCCTGCCCGACGAGCCGAGCGACCCGATGGACGAGCCGTCCACGGAGGAGCTCTAAAGGGCCGGCTCCTGGGGGGTGTCGTCGGAGCGGGAAACCCCCACGCCGGGCATCTGGGGCTCCTCCCCCATCCCCTGGAACCATGTCGGCCCGGACTCCACCGCCCGCTTGATACGGGTCAGGGCGTAGTCCTCGAGCGACGGCAGGGCGTCCAGGGCGAACCAGCCCACCTCCAGCGACTCGTCGTCGTTGACCCTCGCCTCGCCGCCGATCGCGCGGCAGCGCAGCGTGACGTCCATGAACTGGCAGATATCACCGTTCGGGTACCGGATCTTCGGCTGAGCCTCCACCAGGACGACGCGCTCGGGCACCACCCGTACCGCCGTCTCCTCGTAGACCTCGCGCACCGCGGTCTCGGCCGGCTGCTCGCCGGGCTCGGGAATGCCGCCGATCACCGCCCAGCCGCCGGTGTCCACCCGCTTGCCCAGCAGGACCCGGCCCTCGTCGTCGAAGACGACCGCGGTCACGCCGGGCAGCCACAGCAGCTGCCGGCCGATCGAGGTGCGCAGCTCACGGATGAAGTCAGGGGTTGCCATGCCTCGACCCTACGGGACGGCGGCGGTACGCAGGCGGCCCGCGCGCCCGGCGGCTCAGGTCCCGGCCGGGGTGCCCTTGCGCAGGCTCAGCCGGCTGCGGATACAGCGGACGGCGGCCTCGGCGTCGTCGACGGTGACGGTGAAGGTACGGCCGTCGCCGAGCGTGAGGACCAGGCCCTCACCGCGGCGTACGACGACGGCGGTGCCCTGTTCGGGGCGCCAGCGGTAGCCCCAGCCGCCCCAGTGGCGGGGCGTGACCTGTGGCGCGAAATCGGCGCCGACCACCAGGTCGAGGGGAATCCTGCGGCGGGGCACTCCTATATGGCCGCACCGCACTTCCAGATAGTCCGCATCGACCCGTACCGCGACATGGACAAAGGCGAGCGTGCCGAACAGCACCAGCAGGCCGGCCGCGACACAGCCGACCACCGACATCACCAGGGGTGTCAGGCCCGAGGTCCAGGAGCTCGCGACGGCCAGCTCGATGCCCAGCGCCAGACAACCCGCGCCGACGGCGGCCAGGATCCACTGGACCCGGTTGGTGGCGCTGCCGTGCCAGACCTCGGGAATCTCCGTATGAGCACCGCCCAGAGGGCGCGCGCCACTGCCGGCGCCGTCGCTCGGGGCGTCGCTGTCGGGGGCTGCTGCCCCCTCGTGGGGGTGGTCCCTCATGGGACGCAGCGTACGCGCCTTCGCACGCCATGGCAGCGTGTCGGGCGCGTCATTCCTGCCGGAACGGCGACGCGGCCTACGTCATGGCTGACGTCAGCCGCGTGCCGCCAGGACGGCTCCGTCGCCGCTCTGAGCGAGCAGCCGGCCCTCTTCGTAGGCCAGCGCCACGGCGGGGAGGCCCGCCGGGCGGCCGCTGAGGATCACCTGCAGGCCGCCGGTCGGGGCGGCGGCGGGCGCGGGCTCGGCACCGATGCGGCGCAGCGCCTGGGCGGCGACGGCCTCGGCGGAGCCGTACAGAACGAGGGCGGGGGCGCCGGGCTGCTGGAGGGCGGCGCTGATGCGTTCGCCGACCAGTTCATAGTGGGTGCAGCCCAGGACGACCGCGCGGATGTCGCGGGGGGTCACGCGCGCGGCGGCGGCGATGGCGGCGTCGATCGCGGCGTCGTCCGCCTCCTGTACGGCGTCGGCGAGGCCGGGGCAGGGCACTCCGGTGACGTCCACGCCGTGGGCGAAGCGCTCGATCAGATCGCGCTGGTAGGGGCTGCCGGTGGTGGCGGGGGTGGCCCAGATGGCGACCGGGCCGCCGGCGGCCGCGGCGGGCTTGATGGCGGGGACGGTGCCGATGACCGGGATGGCGGGCTCCAGCTCGGCGCGGAGGGCCGGCAGGGCGTGCACCGATGCCGTGTTGCAGGCGACGATCAGGGCCTCGGGGGCGTGCGCGGCGGCGGCGCGGGCGACCTCGAGCGCATGCGCGGTGACGTCGTCGGGGGTACGGGGGCCCCAGGGCATGCCGTCGGGGTCGGAGGAGAGCACAAGGTCGGCGTCCGGCCGCAGTCGCCGCACGGCGGCGGCCGTGGGGAGCAGCCCGTTCCCGGAGTCCATGAGCGCGATCTTCACCCGGACACTTTATCGGTTCGCGCGCCCGACTTGTCATACCGGCCACGAGGTACGGACAAGACGCGGGCCCGGGACCACGCGCGGGGTCCGGGCGGGCGGCACGGCGGTGCGGCAGACTGCGGCCGTGGGAGCGATGGAGTGGATCGGCGCCGGGTCGCTGCTGGCCTGGGGATGGCTGTTGCTGGGCCGGGGCTTCTTCTGGCGGACGGACGTACGACTGCCGGCCCGCCGGGACCCGCAGCGCTGGCCGTCGGTCGCGGTGGTGGTCCCGGCGCGGGACGAAGCCGGGGTGCTGCCGGAGAGCCTGCCGTCGCTGCTGGCGCAGAAGTATCCGGGGCGGGCCGAGGTGTTCCTGGTGGACGACGGCAGTACGGACGGCACCGGGGCACTGGCCCGGGAGCTGTCCGCCGAGCGGGGCGGGCTGCCGCTGACGGTGTCCTCGCCCGGTGAGCCGGAGCCGGGCTGGACGGGCAAGCTGTGGGCCGTACGGCACGGCATCGCCCTGGCCCGGGAGCGGGTGGCGCCCGAATTTCTGCTGCTGACCGATGCCGATATCGCGCACGAACCGGACAGCCTGCGGGAGTTGGTGGCGGCGGCCCGGTCGGCGGACCTGGACCTGGTGTCGCAGATGGCGCGGCTGCGGGTGGTGACGTGCTGGGAACGGCTGATCGTCCCGGCCTTTGTGTACTTCTTCGCGCAGCTGTACCCGTTCCGCTGGGTCAACCGGCCCGGGGCACGGACCGCGGCGGCGGCCGGCGGGTGTGTGCTGCTGCGGACGGAGGCGGCGGAGCGGGCGGGCGTCCCGGAGGCGGTCCGGGGTGCGGTGATCGACGATGTGGCGCTGGCGCGGGCCGTGCAGCGCAGTGGATCGAGCGGGGGCATCGCGCAGCGATTCGGCCTGGGGCGGCGGCGGGCGACGGGTGGGCATATCTGGCTGGGGCTGGCGGACCGGGTGGACAGCGTGCGGCCGTATGCGCGGCCGGCCGAGCTGTGGCGGATGGTCTCGCGCAGCGCGTACGCCCAGCTGCGGCACCAGCCGCTGCTTCTGCTGGGCACCGTCATCGGTCTCGCGCTGGTGTATCTGGCGCCGCCCGTCGCGCTGATCGCCGGACTGGCCGGCGGGCAGACGGCGCCCGCGGTGCTCGGCGGCGCAGCCTGGGCGGTGATGTGCGGGACGTATCTGCCGATGCTGCGCTACTACGGGCAGCCATGGTGGACGGCGCCGCTGCTGCCGTTCACCGCGCTGCTCTATCTCCTGATGACGGTGGACTCGGCGGTGCAGCACTACCGGGGGCGCGGGGCGGCATGGAAGGGCCGGACGTACGGGGCGCCGTGAGCCGCTCCCCCGTTACTTTCTGGCCGGGGACCAGTCCAGGCCCCAGCCGTAGGCGTGGTCGACGGTGCGCTGCGGGCTGATGCCGGGCTCGGGGACGAGATAGCGGGCCTCGCGCTGGACGACGAGTTCGCTGCCGGTGTTGGTGATCAGGGCCAGCGCGCAGACGTTGGAGGGCACCCGGCACTCGTCGAGGGAGAAGTCGACGGGGGCGCCGTGCTGCGGCTGGAGGGTGACGGTGGCGTGCAGGCCCTCGAAGCTGCGGGCGCCGGCGTAGACGGTGACGAAGATCAGGATGCGCTTGATGCGGGCCTGTTGGTCGAGGTTGATGGTCAGGTTCTCGCCGGCCTCGACGGCCCCGGTGCGGTCGTCGCCGTCGAGCTGGATGTACGGCGGGGTGTGCAGGGCGCCGAAATTGCCGCCGAGGGGGTGCACCACGCCGGCCGCGCCGTCGGTGAGTTCGTAGAGCGCGCACAGGTCGAGGTCGAGCTCGCCGGACTGCGGTGCGAGCGCGCCGCGGGCACCCATGGCTTCCAGGGCCTTGCGGCCGAGTTTTTTGGTCAGCCGCTTGCCTGTGCCGCCGCTGGTCCAGTTGAGGTTCACCCGCATCGCGCCCGAGGTGCCGCCCTGTTTCGTCAAGGAGACGGCCGGAGCGTCCTTCGTGAGGGTGACTTTTGTCAGACGAACGGCAGCGGGCGCGGGGGGCGGCGCGGGCGCGCCCGGCGGCGGCGGAATTGACGCCACCGGTTGACCGGTCGGCAACGGGGGCGCGGGGGGCATGGGGGCCGGTGCCGCCTGGGGCGCCGGTGCCGCGGGCGGCTCCTCGTCCACGCTGATGCCGAAGTCCTTGGCCAGGCCCGCGAGCCCGGTGGCATACCCCTGCCCCACCGCACGGAACTTCCAGGCGCCCTGGCGGCGGTAGAGCTCGCCGAGCACAAAGGCGGTCTCGGTGGTGGCGTCCTGGCTGTCGAAGCGGGCGAGCTCGGCACCGCTCGTCGCGTCCAGCACCCGGATGTGCAGGCCGGGGACGCTCCCGAAGGCACCGCCGTCCGCGGAGGCGGCGAGCACCACCTTGTCGATGGCGCCCTCGACGGCGGTGAGGTCGACCCGGAGGCTATCGGTCATCCCGCCACCGGCCGGCCGTTTGCCCTCGTGGTGTACGGCGCCCGAGGCGTGGGCGGGCTGGTTGTAGAAGACGAAGTCCGCGTCGCCGCGGACCTTTCCGGACGCCAGCAGCAGGGCGGAGGCGTCCACGTCCGGGGTGCCCGCAGGCGCCTGCCAGCCGAGCTCCACCCGGACCGCCGGGGCCGGGACCGGAACATTGCTGCCCTTGAGCATCGACATCGCCGCGCCTTCCTCTCGTCCGCTCGTCCTCCGTGCCCCCGACAGGGACACTCCCAACCTACTTGGCCCGGACCTCCCCGAACGTCCCTTGTTCACCGGTGAGAAGCGAGGTCTTTACACGATTCCTACGGTCGATCGCGACCGATTTCCGCAAGTTCGCTCGCATTGAGGATCGACGACCACTCACAACACGTAAAACAACCCTCTTTTCAGGCTCCCCAATCTGCACATCGTGGGCTTAACTTATGAGGCATGACCTCCCCCCGCTCCACCTACGGCGGCGGCTACTACGCTTCGCCTTCCTTCCCGGACACTCCGATCTACGACAGCCTCGTGGCCGAGCGCGGCACGCCGCAGATCGCCCCGATCCAGGTGAACCCCTCCCCTTACGACACGGGTTCGTCCTATTTGCCGGCGCTCTCCTCTCGGCTTCCGGCACTTCCGGCCGCACCCTCGCCGGCGCAGGGCTACCCGGGTGCCGCCGCGCAGCCGGTCGCCCCTTTGCAGCACGCTCCGGCGCCTTACATCCCCCAGCAGGCGGGCGCCCGCGGCGGATATCAGGCCCCGCACCCTCAGCAGCCCCAGCGCCCGTCCCCGGGCATGGGCACGGGGTACGACGCCATGCGGCCGGCGGCACCGGTCGCGCCTCGTCCGGTGGCGCCGCGCCCGGCCGCGCCGTACGACGACCCCTACGGAGGCCGGCAGTACCCGCGCGGGTACTGAAACGGGCACCGAAGCTGCGCGGAACGAGCACCGAACCGGCTCATCGGCCGAGTGTCGGAGGCGGCTGGCAGGATGGATCCATGCCGAAGTCCGCGCTCCAAGCAATCCATCTCTATCCGGTCAAATCCATTGCGGGGTCCGGACCCGGCGAGGCGGTCGTAGAACCGTGGGGGCTCGCCGGGGACCGTCGCTGGATGGTGGTGGACGCCGGGCGCAAGCTGCTGACGCAACGGCCGCAGCCGAGGATGGCACTGGCCCATGCCGAGCAGCTGGCCGCGGGCGCCCTGAGGTTGACCGCGCCCGGGATGCCGCCGCTGACGGTCCAGGTGCCCGAGCCCGGCGTAACGATTCCGGTCGTGCACTTCCGGGACAAGATCAATGCGGTATCCGCGGGCCCCGAGGCGGCCGCGTGGTTCCGCGAATATCTCGGCTTCGAGACCGAATTGGTGCATCTCGACGCCCCGGAGATACGCCGGCCCGTCGACCCGGAGTACTCCGAGCCCGGTGACATGGTGACCTTCGCCGACGGCTACCCCTTGCTGCTGACGTCCACCTCGTCGCTGGACGCCCTCAACTCCCTCATCGCACAGGGCGACCACGCCGACGAGGGCCCCCTGCCCATGAACCGTTTCCGGCCCAATGTGGTCGTGGACGGCACCGCCCCCTGGGCGGAGGACGACTGGCGTACGGTGCGCATCGGCGAGGTGGTCTTCCAGGTGGCGAAACCCAGCGCACGCTGCGTGGTCACCACCACCGACCAGCACACCGCCGAGCGGGGAAAGGAACCGCTGCGCACGCTCGGCCGGCATCGCCGCTTCGGTGACGGGCTGGTCTTCGGCCAGAATCTGATTCCGCGCGGGGCGGGCACGATCCGTATCGGCGACCCGTTCGAGATACTCGACTGATCGGGCCGGCGCGGCCATCTGCTCCCCGTCCCGCTGCTGCGGCCAGGGGAGCACATTCACCGCCGCCCGCTGCTGCGGCGCCGCTTCACCGCCCGGCTTCTGCCGCAACTGCGGCTCCTGGTGGAGGAGTGCGCGGTCCGCGAGGGCCTGTGCGGGCCCCGTCGCGGCGAGTTCGTCCTGGCCGTCGACGAGATCGCCGGGAACGCCGTGGAGCACGCGGGCGGTTCGGGGCGGCTGGTGCTGCTGCGGGTCGGCGACGAGCTGGAGTGCCGGATCAGCGACGCGGGGCCCGGGTTCAGCGAGGCGGTGATCCCCGAGCTGCTGCCGGGGCTCGACGGAGCGCCGACCGGGCGCGGGCTGTGGCCGGCACGGCTGGTGGCGGACCGGTTCGCGGTCGCCGCCGGAACTGCCGTAACAGAGACGGCAGATGGGGACAATGCTGGCGCCGTGGTGACCGTGGCCGTACGACTGCGCTGACCGCCCGCCCGGATACCGCCGCCGCGCCTGGCGTGATGTTGCTCTCTCTTCGCCGAACTCTGGCATGGGTGCCCCCTGATGAGGTATTCACGGACACGGAGAGGGGGGAGCGACGATGCGAGCGATCAGAGGCGTATGGCACTGGCGGCACAATCCGCTGCGGCGCGCGACGGATCGGCTCGAAGCGTGGGTCGCACTGGCCGCCGCTCTCCTGATCGCTCTCGGCGCGACGACGGTGGGCTGGCTCGCCGGGCAGGCCACCAACGGCGCGCTCCTGGGGACCGTACGCATACAGCACGAGCAGCGGCATCTGGTGTGGGCCACGGCCGACCGGCTGGTCTCCCGGGCCCCGCTCGACCCCGATCCCGAGACGTCCTCGCAGCGCGACGCCCACCGCCGGGTCATCGCCCGCTGGACGGCCTGGGACCGCAGCGAGCACCTCGGGCAGATCTCCACGCCGCAGCCCGTGGACCCCGGCGACCGCTTCCGGATCTGGACGGACGACCGCGGCCGGGTGGTGCCGCGGCCGATGGACACGAGCACGGCGAGTACGCATGCGGTGCTGGCCGGTCTGGGCACCGCGGCGGCCGTCGGCGGGCTGATCGAGAGCAGCCGCCGGCTGGTCGTCTGGCGGCTGATGGTGCGTCGCTTCCGCCGCTGGGACCAGGAGTGGGAGCGCGCGGGGCAGGACTGGGGACGGGCCGGCGCGGGCGGCTGACTCCGGTGTCCGGCGAGGTGGCTGACCATGTCAACTGCCGCTCGCCGGGCGCGCTACGGTGGTGCAGCCAGCCTCTCGGCTGGGGCCTAGCAGACCCGAATGCGGACATCCGCGGACGGATTCCGCCTTGCCGACAACAGCCGCACGAAGTGGGGGCACGACAGCGCCATGGCACAGGGCTCGGTCCAGGTGACGCACTCCGGAACGTCGCGTTGGCGGCGCCGTACAGGGGAGTACAGCACGCTCGCCGCCGCCCTGGAGGCTGCTGGGGACGGTGATGTGCTCACCGTCCCGGCCGGTACATACCGGGAGAATCTGGTGCTGGCGCGCGCGGTGACGCTGCGCGGCCCCGATGGTGCGCGCGGTTCGGTGCGGATCGCCCCGTCCGACGGCGTGGCCCTGACCATACGTGCGTCGGCCACCGTCCACGATCTGCATCTGGAGGCGACCGACTCCGCCTCCCCCGCGCTCCTGGTGGAGGACGGCGCCCCGGAACTGTCCGGTCTGCGGGTGGTGACCCGGTCCGCGGCCGGGATCGAGGTGCGCGGCAGCGCCCGCCCGACGGTCCGCCGGTGCACGGTCGACAACGCGGGCGGCGTGGGCATCAGCGTCCTGGACGGCGCCGGCGGGATCTTCGAGGAGTGCGAGGTGGTGGCCGCGGGACAGGCCGGGGTCGCGGTGCGCGGCGGCGCCCATCCACGGCTGGAGAACTGCCGGATCCATCACGCCTCCGGCGCCGGGCTGAGCGTGAACGGCGAGGGCAGCTCGGTCGAGGCGGTCGGCTGCGAGCTGTACGAGATCAAGGGCGCGGGCATCCAGGTGGCCGCGCGGGCCACCGGCCACCTCACCGACTGCACGGTGCACCGCACCTCCGCCGACGGCGTCACGCTGGACACCGACGCGGTCCTCACGCTCGCCGACTGCGACATCCACGACATCCCGGAGAACGCCATCGATCTGCGGTCGCGTTCGGTGCTGACGCTGACCCGCAGCACGGTGCGGCACTTCGGCCGCAACGGTCTGTCCGTATGGGATCCGGGCACCCGGGTGGACGCCAACCAGTGCGAGATCCACGACAGTACGGGCGACTATCCGGCGGTGTGGGTCAGCGACGGCGCGACCGCCGTACTGGATGCGACGCGGGTGCACGACGTACCGGACGCCCTCTTCGTTCTGGACCGGGGCTCGCGCGCCGACGTCGTGGACAGCGATATCTCCCAGGTCCGCAACACCGCGGTGTCGGTGAGCGACGGGGCGACGGTGCAGCTGGACGACTGCCGGATCCGGGAGGCGGCCACCGGCGCCTGGTTCCGCGACCACGGCAGCGGCGGCACCCTCGCCAACTGCACCATCGACGGCGCCCAGACCGGCGTGATCGTCACCAAGGGCGCGGACCCCACCATCGAGGGCTGCACGGTCAGTTCGCCGGCCGAGGCCGGGTTCTATGTGTCGGCGGAGGGCCGCGGAACCTTCAACAGCTGCCGGGTGACCGGGAGTTCGGGCTTCGGATTCCATGTGATCGACGGCTGCCGTACGACGCTGGCGCGATGCCGTACGGAGCGGTGCGCGCGGGGCGGCTACGAGTTCGCCGATGCACAGGGGGACGGCAGCGGCGGCGGCCCCATGGTCGAGGACTGCACCAGCGACGAGAGCCGGGCCGCGGGGGCGCCGGGTGCCGGGGCGGCGACCGCGCCCGCGGTGCAGCAGGCGACGCAGACCGCGGGGCTGCTGGGCAACGTACCGGCGCAGAGCCCGCCGCCGGCGACCGCAGCGGCAGCCGAGCCGCCCGTCGTCAGCCGTCCCTCCGACGAGGTGCTGGGCGAGCTGGACACCCTCGTCGGGCTGGACAGCGTCAAGCGCGAGGTGCGCAGCCTGATCAACATGATCGAGGTGGGGCGCCGGCGCCAGGAGGCGGGCCTGAAGGCCGCCTCCGTACGCCGCCATCTCGTCTTCACCGGATCTCCCGGTACCGGCAAGACGACCGTCGCCCGGCTCTACGGCGAAATCCTGCACTCCCTGGGGGTGTTGGAGCGCGGGCATCTGATCGAGGTGTCGCGTGTGGACCTGGTGGGCGAGCACATCGGGTCGACGGCGATCCGTACCCAGGAGGCGTTCGACCGGGCGCGGGGCGGGGTGCTGTTCATCGACGAGGCGTACGCCCTCTCCCCCGAGGACTCCGGCCGGGACTTCGGCAAGGAGGCCATCGACACCCTGGTGAAGCTGATGGAGGACCACCGGGACGCGGTGGTGGTGATCGTGGCGGGCTACACCGCCGAGATGCAGCGCTTCCTGGCGGTCAACCCCGGTGTGGCATCCCGTTTCTCACGGACCATCACCTTCAGCGACTATGCACCCGAGGAACTCCTCCGGATCGTCGAGCAGCAGGGCGAGGAGCATGAGTACCACCTCGCCGACGGGGCCGGCGAGGCGCTGCTGAAGTACTTCACGGCGCTGCCCAAGGGGCCGGCGTTCGGCAACGGCCGGACCGCCCGGCAGACCTTCGAGTCGATGGTCGAGCGGCACGCGGGCCGGGTCGCGCAGCTCGCCGACCCGAGTACCGATGACCTCACCCTGCTCTACGCGGAGGATCTGCCGGAGCTGCCCTGAGGCAGCTGGGGCCGTGGGACCGGCACCCCCGGGTCCAGCCGGGCGACCAGTTCGGCGCGTACGGCGTCGAAGACCGGGTCGGCCTGGTAGTCGCCGTGGCCCAGGATCTGGGCGGGCAGCGGGTTCTGCAGGGTGCGGCCGAAGGCCAGGGGGTCGCGCAGCGGGCCCCGGTCGACGTTGCGGCCGTCGTCGGTGGTGAGCCGGATCGGGCCACCGATGGGGTCGGTGAAGCGCCACAGGTTGCGCCAGTCGTCCATCTCGCGGTGCAGGCCGGTCAGCACGGCCGGGCCGAAGTACGCCGGGAACCAGCGCCCGTAGAGCCGCTCCAGCGGGCTGCCGTACGTCAGGAGCGCGACCCGGCTGCGGGTGACCAGGTCCAGCTGCCAGACGGCGGCCGCGGCCAGCACGCTGCCCTGGGAGTGCCCGGAGATCACCAGGCGGCCGTCGAACCGCTCGGTCCAGGTGGCCATCCGCCAGGTGAGGTCGGGGACGGCGCGCTCGGCGTAACAGGGCGGCGCGAAGGGGTGCGCGGCGCGCGGCCAGAAGGTCCCCACATCCCACAGGATGCCGATGGTGCGGCGGGCCGAGTGGTCCCGGTATGCGCGCCGGCCCATGGCGAGCAGCAGTATGACGCCGGCGCTCATCAGCCAGGAGCCGAGGGACTCGGCGGTCTCGGCAGCGGCATGCACGACGGGCGGTGCGCCTTCGGTGGCGCGGCCGGGCGCGAGGTCGGTGAGCCAGGCGCCCGCCACCGCTCCCGCGCCCAGGACCAGGGTGACGGCGGCGATCACCGCCACCAGGACGGGCGCCGCGTCGGTGAGCCCGGCGCGGGCGATGGTGCCCGCGATCCGCTGCGTACGCCGCTCGTCAGGGCGCTCCCTGGGGTCGTAGAGGCCGGGGACGTTGCGGGAGACCTGCCCCCGGACGATCAGCACCCGGACGGCGGCCAGCACCACCACGGCGGCGACCACGACCAGCAGGGCCGGGATGACGGAGGCCTGCCACGACAGCAGGACCGGCGGGCCGGGGAGGGGGGCGTGCGCCTGGCCGGGGGTGGCATTGCCGTCCATCCAGTCGGCGAACCGCTGGGCCACTCCCCCTGACAGCACACCGCCGACGGCGCAGGCCAGCAGGGCGACGGCGGGCCCGCCCATACCGTTCAGGGCGCTGCGGGCCGCCCCGCGGGCGGCACGCTGGAGGAACCAGGCGGTCACTGCCAGGGCAAGGACCACCAGGCTCTGGAAGACGGCGATGGCCCCGAAGGCGGCGGCACCGGGCAGCGGGCCGTAGCTGTGGGATCCGGGGCGCGACCAGGCGGCGTGTACGGCGATCAGCGCCAGGACGACGAGGGAGGCGTACGGCAGCGCCCGTACGACCAGGCGGTCGGACTGGTCGTCGGGGGCGGCCTCGCTGCGGGCGGTACGCCAGACGACCGCCAGGGTGACGGCGGCGAGCAGCACCACCAGCGCGGTCAACACCTGCCCCGTGGCAACAAGAACGGTGTCTCCCCCGCCGCCGGCTCCGCTTCCTCCGCTTCGGTCGAGCTTGGCGGTGGCGATGCGCAGGGCGGCGGCGATGGTGAGCACGCCCGCCGCGCTGTGCGCGGCGCGCAGCCGGGCGACGAGCCGTCGGCCGTACCAGAAGCCGTGCAGGCTGAGCACAGTGCGCTGGTGGGCGGGGGTGTCGCGGGAGGTGCCGGGGTCGCGCGGCGGCGGGGAGGCGGACTCGTACGCGCTCCAGGTGCGGTGCGAGAGCCACCACAGGAAGCCGATGACGAGCAGCGGCACCACGGAGCCGAGCGCGAGACGGCGGCCGGGGGCGCTCCACCAGCCGGAGTTGGCCGGACTGAGGAAGCCCAGCCAGGACTTGCCGTCGACACAGGCGGCGGTGCCGGCGCACTGCCAGGCGGTGAGGTCGAGCGCCACCTCGCAGGCCGCGGCGGCCAGGAGGACGGTGAGGGTGAGCGCCAGGATACGGACGAGGACGTCGTAGATCCGCTGGGCTCTGTGCTCCGGTGGTGCGGCGGGGCGCATCCAGTGGGCGAGGTTGGCCACCATGAAGGGCACCAGGATCAGCCAGAGGGCGCGGGCGCTGTTGCCGGAGGTGAGATTGGACCAGCAGTACGCCTCACGGACCGGCTCACCCCGATAGGCGTCGGGGCGCGCTTCCGCGTCCGCGTCCTCGGTACGGCGATAGCAGGCAGCGGTGTCGTCACCGGTGATGCGCTGGACTCGCGGGTCGCTGAGCATCTCCTCCGGTGTGGTGCCGCCGACGCCGTGCACCAGGAGTTCCAGGGCGAGTTGCGGTTTGGCCGGTGGTACGGCGAGGGGTGGCCCATCCGCCGTGGTGTCGTTGTCATGTGTGCGGGCGGGCGGTGTTGTGTCCGCGGTCTCCACTGATGTTCCCCCGTTGTCAGACGGCACCGTGCGGTGCGATGCATGCCTTCAGGATTCTCCTTTTTCGGCGGGAGCGCATCTATCGACGGCTGGGCTGTGGATAAGTGTCGTTGTGGGGGCGGGGGCTGAGGGTTTGTTGGGGGTGTTGTCGGGGGGTGGTGGGGTGTGTGGGGTGAGTGGGGCGTTCGTCTGGGGGGGCTGGGGGTGCTGGGCGTGGCTGGGGGGCCTTGGCTGAGTGTTGCTGGGGGCGCCTTGGCCGGGCGTCGCTGGGGCGCTGGGCCGGGAGTGAGCGCGCACCGCTGCGGGCGGGGGGGCGGCGTCCAGCGACAGCGTGCGCGGCACCCCGTCCACCAGGGCGAGCATGTTGGCGCCGAAGTTGGTCTGGAGGTCGGTGTGCTTGTAGAGGTTGTT
>NZ_JBEZJZ010000109.1:0-28282 GCF_040651455.1 Streptomyces sp. NPDC048483 | reverse complement strand
ACGCCCGGTTACATTTCGAACCCGGAAGCTAAGCCTTTCAGCGCCGATGGTACTGCAGGGGGGACCCTGTGGGAGAGTAGGACGCCGCCGAACAAATATTCAGCTCCGGCTCCTGGACCTTCTGGTTCAGGAGCCGGAGCTTTTTTGTTCCGATTTTCGGGTGAGCGGCGTAACTTGACGTTCATCTGACATCGCGAGGATCCGCGTCATGTGGACAGTAGGAACGCTCAGGTCCGCCGGTGTGCGTGCTGGTGACGAGGTCGTGGTGCCGGCCTACGGCAACGCGGAAGTGGCGCAGGCCGTGGTGCAGTTGGGCGCGGTGCCGGTGTTCGCCGATGTGGATGGCGACAGTTACTGCCTCGACCCGGCCGCGGTGGCGGATGTGGTGAGCAGCCGGACGGCGGCGGTCGTGGCAATACATCGGTTCGGGCGCCCGGCCGACGCCGGATGGATCCGTGAAGTGGGGCAGCGGCACGGGTTGTTGGTGCTGGTCGAGGACGAGCCGGGGGCGCGGCCGGACGGGGCCGAGCGGCGGCGGGCGTTGGCGACGTATCTGGACGGCAGGCTCAGCGGAGTGGGGACGCCGGCGCCGGCAGTGGGGCACACGTATGAGCAGTATGTGGTGCGGGTGCCCGGGAACGGGCGCCCGGACCGGGATGCGTTTGCGCGGGCCTTGCGGGCCAAGGGTGTGGCGTGCAAGGTCCCCGTACAGGCGCCGGCGTATCGGATGCCGGGGCTTCGGCGGGATGTGTTCTTGCCGCAGACGGAGCGGGCCGTTGACGAGACGCTGGCGCTGCCGCTGCATGTGGATGTGTCGCGGCGGGAGTTGCAGAAGTTGGTGAGTGCCTGCAATGCGCTGGGGGGATTGCTGCAGCCGGCCTTTTAGTCGGTGGGTGGCCGGGCTGGCGGTTCGGGGGAGCCGATGAGATCAGGTAGTATTTCTTTCGTCGCTACGCCCCAATAGCTCAGTCGGCAGAGCGTCTCCATGGTAAGGAGAAGGTCTACGGTTCGATTCCGTATTGGGGCTCTGGATAAAGGAAGGCCCCCGCCGATTGGCGGGGGCCTTCTTCGTGTGGGTGGTCAGCCGGGCTGGATCTCGGGGACGCGCATGGCGAGGATGGCCATGTCGTCGGAGGCCGGCTCGGCGGCGAAGCGTTCCACGGCGCGCAGGACGCGGGCGGCGACGGCGCCGGCCGTCAGGCCCGTACAGGTCGTCAGGACGTCGGTGAGGCCGTCGTCGCCGAGCATGCGGGTGCCCTCGCGGCGTTCGGTGACGCCGTCCGTGACGCACAGCAGGACGTCGCCGGGGTCGAGGGTGACGGTCTGTTCGTAGAGCTCGAGGTCGTCCATGACGCCGAGGAGGGGCTGGGGTTCGGCGGCCGGTTCGACCGTGCCGTCCTGGCGGAGGCGGAGCGGCAGGGGGTGGCCGGCGCAGACGACCTTGAGGAGGGCGCTGCCGTCGGGCTGGGGCCACAGCTCGCCGTAAAGGAGCGTCAGGAAGCGGCTGCGGGCGCCCTCGTCAAGGATGGCGGCGTTGAGACGTTCGAGGACGGCGGGGCCGCCGAAGCCCTCGCGGGCGAGCAGGCGCAGGGCATGTCGGGCCAGGCCCGTGACGGCGGCCGCCTCCGGGCCCGTACCGCAGACGTCGCCGATGGCGAAGCCGTACGCGCCGTCGCGGATCGGGAAGAGGTCGTAGAAGTCGCCGCCGACCTCGTTGCCCTCGCCGGCCGCGCGGTAGATGACCTCGACCTCGACACCGGGGATCTCGGGCAGCTCCGGGGGGAGCAGGCTGCGCTGGAGGGACTGGCTGATGGCCGTGCGCTCGGAGTAGAGGCGGGCGTTGTCCAGGGCGAGGGCGGCGCGGCGGGAGAGGTCCTCGGCGAGTTCGAGGATTTCCTGGCGGAAGTGTTCCTCGGTGGGTTTGCCGAGGGTGAGCATGCCGATGACACGGTTGCGGGCGACGAGGGGGAGGACGACCGTCTCGCCGCCGACGGCGGAGGCGGTCGCCAGGGAGGCGCCCGGCCCGGTGGAGGGGCGGGCGGAGTTGCCGAGGCCGAGGCTGCGCATGGAGGTGCGCAGGGCCGCGTCGTGGGCGGCGTCGCCGGGGGCGGTCCACACGCGGGCGCCCGGGGTGGGGACCGGCTCGGGCGGGTCGACCTTCAGGAGGAGAGTCTTGAGGCCGTCGATGCGGTCCTCATCCTCGTGCAGGACGTAGGAGAGCTCGGGCTCGGAGGTCTGGTCGGCGACGGTGTAGACGGCGCACCAGGTGGCGAGGGTGGGGACCGTCATCTGGGCCATCAGGGCCAGGGTCTGGTCGCGGTCGAGGGTGCCGGCCAGGAGGTCGGAGGCCTCGACGAGGAAGGAGAGGGAGCCGCGGCGCAGCTTTTCCAGCTCGGTCAGGCGGGCGCGTTCGACGGCGAGGGCGATGCGGTCGGCGGCGAACTGGAGGCGGAGGGCCTCTTCGTTGGTGTAGCGGCCGGGGCCCTCCGCTGCGACGCCGAGGGAGCCGGTGAGGCGGCCCTCGACCTTGAGGGGGACGGTGACGACGGAGCGCATGCCCGTGCCGCTGAGCAGGGGGACGGCGCCGGGGACGGCGGTGAGGTCCTCGTGGACGGCGGGCATCCGGGCGGAGCCGTAGCGTCCGGATCCGGCCTCGACGGGGACGCGGGCGAAGCGCTGGCGGGCGGAGGGCAGGCCCGTGGAGGCGCGTACCTCCAGCTCGGTCTCGTCGTCGGTGGCCAGCAGGAGGTAGGCGGCGTCGCCGTCGAGCATGTCGCGGGCGCGCTCGACCGTGCGCTGGAGCAGGCCGTCGAGGTCGTCGGGGGCCGGGGAGCCGATGAAGACCTCGAACGGGTCGGAGGGGCGGCCCTCGTACTGCGCGGCCTGGGAGGCGGCGTCCGGGGCGGGGGTGCGCTGGGGGCTCTGCAGGATGGCGCGCTCGTGGTCGCGTACCAGGAGGCAGACCGTGGAGGCCTCGCCGTCGGCGTCGCGGACCCGCAGGTGGGAGCCGTAGACGGGGACGACGCGGCCGTCGGCGCCCCGGATGCCGTACGAGCCCTCCCAGCGCGAGAGCTCGAGCGCCTCGGCGATGCCTGTGCCCGTGCCGGGGGTGTGCGGCCAGGCGGCGAACTCGCTGATCGGCTTGCCGATGACCTTTTCCTGGTCGTAGGCGAAGAGGTCCCGGGCGTCGTCGTTCCAGAAGCTGATGCAGCCGGTGCGGTCGATCTGGACGACGGCGACGCGGACCCGGGAGTCGGTGGCCGGGAGGGCGTCCACCGGGAGGGCGGGACCGGCGGAGCGGGTGCCGGCCGGGCGTTCGGGGAGCTCGAGCTGGAACCAGACGTGTTTCTGGGCAGCGGTGTACTCCACGCCCCAGCTGGCGGCCAGCGCGCCGCACAGCAGCAGGCCGCGGCCGCCCTCGCGGTCGGGGTGGACCATGGCCTGGCCGGCGTTCTGGAGTGGAATCTCACGTTCGGGGTAGCGGTCGGCGACCGAGATCCGTACGCCGCTGTCCGAACGCAGGCACAGCACATCGGCGGCGGTGCCGGCGTGCACCACGGCATTGGTGACCAGCTCGCTGGTCAGGACGACGGCGTCGTCGACGATGTCGGCGTAGCCCCAGCCCTGGAGGGTGTCCCTGACGAACGCACGGGCAGTGGCGACCGAGCGCCCGACCGGGTCGAATGTGGCGGCGGCCCGCGCGGTGATCACAGCACTCCCCATTGGTTTTTCGTCGCTCCCCCGAGTCCTGTGCCCGTTTCTCGTGGTGTCGATGCGCAAGCCAGGCTAGACGGTCCGGTCGGGCGGTGGGAACGAAGGCGTGCGTTCTGGGACGCAGACATACTCCGGCGGCCACGCTCATCCTGTGAGGAATGTACGTGGCCGCCGGTTCATGATCGGTGGTGCGCTGCACACGACGCGATGCTGCCGAACTGTGTTGACTCCTCCTCATTCCTGAAGGACGGGGATTCCTGGCTCACGCTGCTCGATCGCTCAGCGAACAAACGAGTCTTCCGCGATCGGCACCAGCCGGGTTGAGACCCACCCGGAGTGGCGAAGGACAAGCCCTGCCCGTCACCTTCAACGAATCTCCATCGGTGTGGTTACGTTTCGACTCCTTGCCGCTTCCGTGCGACGGGGTGAAACACTGGGCACGTACCAAGAGAAAGCCCGGGTAGAACGGTCGACCCTGCGGGAGGGACACGGTGGAGTCTGGCGCAGCGGCGCGGGGCGTTAGCACGCGCGCAAAAGGCGGGCGATCCCGGAACAACGGGACGACCGAGGTGGACACGGCTGCCCTGAATCGGCTGTTGGTCGCTCTTGTCGCCATGCGGGACGGGAACTTCCGCAAGCGGCTCACGGTGAACGGTGAAGGCGTCATGGCCGAGATCGCGGCCGTCTTCAACGAGGTCGCGGACCGCAATCTGCATCTGACGGGCGAGCTGGCGCGGGTGCGCCGGGTCGTCGGACGTGAGGGAAAGCTCACGGAACGCCTCGAGGTCGGCGCCGCGGAGGGCTCGTGGGCAGCGGCCATCGATGCCTCGAACGCCCTGGTGGACGATCTCGTACGGCCGGTCTCCGAGGTGGGACGGGTGCTGTCGGCGGTGTCCGAGGGTGACCTGGAACAGCGGATGGATCTGCGGTCGCGCAGCTCGGACAGCTCGTCGGAGCATCCGCTGCGCGGGGAGTTCCTCAAGGTCGGCCGTACGGTCAACGGGCTCGTCGACCAGCTGTCCGCGTTCACCGACGAGGTCACGAGAGTGGCCAGTGAGGTCGGTACGGAGGGCAAGCTCGGCGGGCAGGCGCGAGTGCGCGGAATGTCGGGTTCCTGGAAGGATCTGACGGAATCCGTCAACACGATGGCCTCCCGGCTCACCGCACAGGTGCGTGATATTGCTCTCGTCACCACCGCGGTCGCCAAGGGTGATCTGTCGCGCAAGGTGACGGTGCATGTCGCCGGCGAGATGCTGGAGCTGAAGAACACCGTCAACACGATGGTGGACCAGCTCTCCTCGTTCGCCTCCGAGGTGACGAGGGTCGCCCGTGAGGTCGGTACGGAGGGCGAGCTCGGCGGGCAGGCCCAGGTTCCCGGTGTGGCCGGGGTGTGGAAGGACCTGACGGATTCGGTCAATCTCATGGCCGGAAACCTCACCGCTCAGGTGCGCGGGATCGCGCAGGTCACCACCGCGGTCGCGAGCGGCGATCTGTCACAGAAGGTCACGGTCAGTGCGCGCGGTGAGGTCGCGCAGCTCGCCGACACCATCAACACCATGACCGAGACGCTGCGTACCTTCGCGGACGAAGTGACGCGGGTGGCGAACGAGGTCGGTGCCGAGGGACAGCTCGGCGGGCAGGCGCAGGTGCCGGGTGCGGCGGGGACGTGGAAGGACCTCACCGACTCGGTGAACACCGCCTTCCGCAACCTGACGGCGCAGGTGCGCGACATCGCGCAGGTGACGACGGCGGTCGCCAACGGTGATCTGTCGCAGACGGTCACCGTCGATGTGGCCGGTGAGATGCTGGAGTTGAAGAACACCGTCAACACGATGGTGGGTCAGCTGTCGTCGTTCGGTGCCGAAGTGACGCGGGTGGCGCGGGAGATCGGCGTCGAGGGTGAGCTGGGCGGCCAGGCGGCGGTGCCGGGCGCGGCCGGTACGTGGAAGGACCTCACGGACTCCGTGAACACCGCCTTCCGCAACCTGACCGGGCAGGTGCGCAACATCGCGCAGGTGACGACGGCGGTCGCCAACGGCGATCTGTCGCAGAAGGTCACCGTCGATGTCTCCGGTGAGATGCTCCAGCTGAAGAACACCGTGAACACCATGGTGGACCAGCTGTCCTCGTTCGCCGACCAGGTCACGCGGATGGCCAGGGACGTGGGTACGGAGGGCCGGCTGGGTGGCCAGGCGCGGGTGGACGGCGTCAGCGGTACCTGGAAGGAACTGACCGACTCCGTCAACTTCATGGCGGGGAACCTGACGTCCCAGGTGCGGCAGATCGCCCAGGTGACGACGGCGGTCGCGCGCGGCGATCTGTCGCAGAAGATCGATGTCGATGCGCGCGGCGAGATCCTGGAGCTGAAGAACACCATCAACACGATGGTCGACCAGCTCTCCGCGTTCGCCGAGCAGGTCACCCGGGTCTCCCGGGAGGTCGGCACCGACGGCCGGCTGGGCGGTCAGGCGCAGGTGCCGGGCGTCGCCGGTGTCTGGCGGGATCTGACCGACTCCGTGAACGGCATGGCCGGCAACCTGACGGCCCAGGTCCGTAACATCGCGCAGGTCGCCACCGCGGTCGCGCGCGGTGACCTCTCGCAGAAGATCGACGCGGATGCCCGGGGCGAGATCCTGGAGCTGAAGAACACCCTGAACACGATGGTCGACCAGCTCTCCTCGTTCGCGGAGCAGGTCACCCGGGTGGCCCGTGAGGTGGGCACCGAGGGCATCCTGGGCGGCCAGGCCGAGGTGCAGGGCGTCAGCGGTACGTGGAAGGACCTCACCCAGTCCGTCAACTTCATGGCGAACAACCTGACGTCGCAGGTGCGCAACATCGCCGAGGTGACGACGGCGGTGGCCCGCGGTGATCTGTCGAAGAAGATCACCGTTGATGCCAAGGGCGAGATCCTCGAGCTGGTCACGACCGTCAACACGATGGTCGACCAGCTGTCGTCGTTCGCCGAGCAGGTGACCCGGGTGGCCCGTGAGGTGGGCACCGAGGGCCAGTTGGGCGGCCAGGCGCGGGTGCCGGGCGCGACCGGAATCTGGCTGGATCTCACCGACAACGTCAACCTGATGGCCAACAACCTGACCATCCAGGTGCGCAACATCTCCCAGGTCTCGGCGGCGGTTGCCAACGGCGATCTGACGAAGAAGGTCACGGTCGAGGCGCGCGGCGAGGTCGCGCAGCTCGCCGACACGGTCAACACGATGGTCACGACGCTGTCGTCGTTCGCCGACGAGGTCACGCGGGTGGCCCGTGAGGTGGGCACCGACGGCATCCTGGGCGGCCAGGCCCGCGTCCCCGGTGTCGCCGGTACGTGGAAGGACCTCACGGAGTCCGTGAACTCCATGGCCAACAACCTGACCGGCCAGGTCCGTAACATCGCGATGGTCACCACCGCGGTGGCCAAGGGCGATCTGACCAAGAAGATCGACGTGGATGCGCGGGGCGAGATCCTCGCGCTGAAGACCACCATCAACACCATGGTCGACCAGCTGTCCTCGTTCGCCGAGCAGGTCACCAGGGTGGCCCGCGAGGTGGGTACGGAAGGCCAGCTGGGCGGTCAGGCGCAGGTGCGGGGCGTGGCCGGCACCTGGAAGGACCTGACCGAATCGGTGAACGAGATGGCGGGCAACCTGACCCGCCAGGTGCGCGCGATCGCCGCGGTCGCCGCGGCGGTGACGCTCGGGGACCACAACGTCCGCATCGATGTGGACGCGGCCGGCGAGATCCTGGAGCTCCAGGACAACGTCAACACCATGATCTCCACGCTCCGTGAGACCACCCTCGCCAACGAGGAACAGGACTGGCTCAAGGGCAACCTGGCGCGGATCTCCGGTCTGATGCAGGGGCGCCGCGACCTCAAGGACGTCGCCACCCTCATCATGAGCGAGCTCTCGCCCGCGGTCTCCGCGCAGCACGGCGCGTTCTTCCTCGCGGCGCAGCCCGACAGCCGGGAGATCGGCTCGGACGGCGCCGAGGCGGGCACGTACGAGCTGCGGCTGACGGGTTCGTACGGCTATGCCATGGGCGGCATGCCGACGACGTTCAAGCCCGGCGAGACGCTGATCGGGACGGCGGCGGAGGAGGGGCGCACCATCCTGGTGGAGAACGTCCCCTCCGGTTACCTCAAGATCGCCTCCGGGCTGGGCGAGGCGCCGCCGGCGAATGTGATCGTGCTGCCGGTGCTCTTCGAGGACAAGGTGCTCGGTGTGATCGAGCTGGCGTCCTTCCAGCCGTTCACCCAGATCCAGAAGGACTTCCTCAGCCAGATCGCCGAGATGATCGCGACCAGCGTCAACACCATCTCGGTCAACACCAAGACCGAGGTCCTGCTCAAGCAGTCGCAGGAGCTGACCGAGCAGCTCAAGGAGCGGTCCGGTGAGCTGGAGAGCCGGCAGAAGGCGCTGGAGCTGTCCAACACCGAGCTGGAGGAGAAGGCCGAGCAGCTGCGGGCGCAGAACCGCGACATCGAGGTGAAGAACACCGAGATCGAGGAGGCGCGGCAGGTTCTGGAGGAGCGCGCCGAGCAGCTCGCGGTCTCCATGCGCTACAAGTCGGAGTTCCTGGCGAACATGTCGCACGAGCTGCGGACGCCGTTGAACTCCCTGCTGATTCTGGCCAAGTTGCTGGCCGACAACGCTGAGGGCAATCTCTCCCCGAAGCAGGTCGAATTCGCCGAAACGATCCATGGCGCGGGCAGCGATCTGCTCCAGCTGATCAACGACATCCTCGATCTGTCGAAGGTCGAGGCGGGCAAGATGGACGTCAGCCCGACGCGGATCGCGCTGGTCCAGCTCGTCGACTATGTCGAGGCGACGTTCCGGCCGCTGACCGCGGAGAAGGGGCTCGACTTCTCCGTACGGGTGTCCCCGGAGCTGCCCGCTACGCTGCACACCGACGAGCAGCGGCTGCTGCAGGTGCTGCGCAATCTGCTGTCCAACGCGGTGAAGTTCACCGACACCGGCGCCGTGGAGCTGGTCATCCGGCCGGCCGGCGCGGACGTCCCGGTGGCGATCCGGGAGCAGCTGCTGGAGCACGGCTCGCTGCGGGACCCGGACGCCGACATGATCGCGTTCTCGGTGACCGACACCGGTATCGGTATCGCGTCCAGCAAGATGCGGGTCATCTTCGAGGCGTTCAAGCAGGCGGACGGCACGACCAGCCGCAAGTACGGCGGTACGGGCCTGGGCCTGTCCATCAGCCGGGAGATCGCCCGGCTGCTGGGCGGCGAGATCCACGCCGCGAGCGAGCCCAACCGCGGCTCCACCTTCACGCTGTACCTGCCGCACAACCCCGGCGGGCTGCCGCCGCAGGGCTACCCGCAGCTGGTGGCCGGGGGGCTGGCGATGGACGCGGAGGCGCGCGAGGTGGAGGCCGGGCGGCAGGACGAGCCGGAGGGGGTGCTGGACCAGGAGTCCCCCTCCAGCCTCAACCGGCGGCGCCGGCGCGGGATTTCGGGCGGTGCGCGACGCTTCGCGCTGCCGGGCGGCCAGCCCGTGTCCACCCCGCCGCAGCAGCCAACGCCCCGGCAGCCGTCGGAGCCGACCACGCAGCAGCCCGCCGAGGAGCCCTGGCTCGGCAACGGCCAGGATCTGGTGCAGCCGGTCTCCGGGGGCGGTTTCCACGGCGAGAAGGTGCTGATCGTCGACGACGACATCCGTAACGTCTTCGCGCTCACCAGCGTCCTGGAGCAGCACGGACTGTCGGTGCTGTACGCGGAGAACGGCCGGGAGGGCATCGAGGTGCTCGAGCAGCACGACGATGTCGTCCTGGTCCTGATGGACATCATGATGCCGGAGATGGACGGCTATGCGACGACCGCGGCGATCCGCCGGATGCCGCAGTTCGCCGGGCTGCCCATCATCGCGCTGACCGCGAAGGCGATGAAGGGCGACCGGGAGAAGAGCATCGACTCCGGGGCCTCCGACTACGTGACCAAGCCGGTGGATACCGATCATCTGTTGTCGGTCATGGAGCAATGGATGCGCGCGAGGTGATGGGGCGTCCAGTATGGAGCCGAAAGAGGATCATCGCGTGCTGACTCACTGTTGCCGCGGACGTGTGGAAGCGCGGGATTCGGGGAACCTTCTGGTCTCTCGCTGCGTTTCTGCTACGTGCACAGTGACATCGCGGTGACAGGGTGTGGCGATAGGCGGGGTGCAGCTACCATGACCGGCACAAGAACGGGCGACGTGACGGAGTCGTCCCCTGGGGCGGCGTCCGGTTCCATGCCGGGGCGAGGAGGACGGGCCATGGTGCAGAAGGCCAAGATCCTCCTGGTCGATGACCGGCCGGAGAATCTGCTGGCGCTGGAGGCGATCCTCTCCGCGCTCGATCAGACACTGGTACGGGCATCGTCTGGGGAGGAAGCGCTCAAAGCACTGCTCACGGACGACTTCGCGGTGATCCTGCTCGATGTGCAGATGCCGGGAATGGACGGATTCGAGACTGCCGCGCACATCAAGCGGCGCGAGCGCACCCGCGACATCCCGATCATCTTCCTGACGGCCATCAACCACGGCCCGCACCACACCTTCCGCGGCTATGCGGCCGGCGCGGTCGACTACATCTCCAAGCCGTTCGATCCGTGGGTGCTGCGCGCAAAGGTCTCGGTGTTCGTCGAGCTGTACATGAAGAACTGCCAACTGCGCGAGCAGGCATCGCTGCTGAGGCTCCAGCTGGAGGGCGGGCGGCCGAGCTCGGAGGCGAGGGAGTCCGCGGGGCTGCTCGCGGAGCTGTCGGCGAGGCTGGCCGCGGTCGAGGAGCAGGCGGAGGCGTTGTCCAAGCAGCTGGACGAGACGGCGGAGGCCGCCGCGGTCGCCACGGCCGCGCACCTGGAGCGCAAACTGACCGGTCTGCGCCGGGCCCTGGATGCGCTGGAGCCGGGGTCGGGCAGCGGGGCGGGCTGAGCGGCGTCCGCCGGCGGGTGACTGACGGTCTCTCATGAGGCGGACGTGCGACACGAATGGGTGAAGCGGCGTGCGCTCGTGATACGCATGCCCTCGCCTGTAATCTCGTCGCCATGGCCTCACGTACGTCCGGCAAGGGAACCCAGAGCAAGGCGGGACCCGCCAAGCAGCGTGCCGGACAGTCCTCGGGCGCCGCGAAGAAGACCGCCGCGAAGCAGGCGTCTTCGGCAAAGAAGGCGCCCGCCAGGAAGCCGCCGGTGAAGAAGACCGCGGCCGCGAAGAGGGCACCGGCAAAGAAGGCGCCCGCCAAGAAGGCCGCCGCCGCGAAGCCGGCGCCCTCGCCGACCGGCGGCATCTACCGCGTCGTCCGCGCCTGCTGGCTCGGGGCGGCGCACGGCATCGGCGCGGTGTTCCGCCACTTCGGCCGGGGCGCGAAGAACCTCGACCCGGCGCACCGCAAGGACGGGCTGGCGCTGCTGCTGCTCGGCCTGGCGCTGGTGATCGCGGCCGGTACCTGGTCCAACCTCAGCGGCCCGGTCGGTGATCTCGTCGAGCTGCTGGTCACTGGTGCCTTCGGCCGCCTCGATCTGGTCGTGCCGATACTGCTCGGGGTGATCGCCATAAGGCTGATGCGCCACCCCGAGCAGCCGGAGGCCAACGGCCGGATCGTCATCGGACTGTCCGCGCTGGTCATCGGTGTCCTGGGGCAGGTCGCGATGGCGTGCGGGTCGCCGGGCCGGGGCGACGGGCTCGCGGCGATACAGGACGGCGGCGGCTATGTCGGCTGGGCGGCGTCCAAGCCGCTGATCTTCACCGTCGGGCAGACCCTGGCGGTGGCGCTCCTGGTGCTGCTGACCGTCTTCGGGCTGCTGGTGGTCACCGCGACGCCGGTCAATGCCATTCCGCAGCGGCTGCGCGCGGTGGGCATCAGGCTCGGGGTGGTCCGGCCCGCGGAGCCGGCGGCGGACTTCGAGGATGCGGCGGAGTACGCGCAGGAGTGGCGCGAACAGCCCGCCCGCAGGGCCCGCCGTGGCGCCGGCGCCGAGGATCCGGAGGCGTACGAGGAGGAGGCGCTGGCCAAGCGGCGCCGGCCGCGCCGGGCGTCCGTACAGCCTGCTGAGGACCGGCCGATGGATGCGGTGGACGTGGCCGCCGCGGCCGCCGCCGCGCTGGACGGTGCGGTGCTGCACGGCGTCCAGCCCTCGCCGCTCGTCGCCGGGCTCAGCAGCGGCATCTCAGGGGAGCGCCAGGACTACGAGGACAGCAAGAGGGACAGTGGTGCGGTGCCGCCGGCCCGGGAGGCGGAGCAGCCCGAGGACGGGCCCGCCCAGGGCGTACCGGACTTCACCAAGCCCGCGCCCGAGCCGTCCGACGGCCTGCCGCCGCGTGCCGAGCAGCTCCAGCTGGCCGGCGACATCACCTACTCCCTGCCCTCCCTCGACCTGCTCTCGCGCGGCGGTCCGGGCAAGACGCGCAGTGCCGCCAACGACGCGATAGTGGCCTCGCTGACCAATGTCTTCCAGGAGTTCAAGGTCGACGCGGCGGTCACCGGCTTCACCCGCGGCCCGACGGTCACCCGTTACGAGGTCGAGCTCGGCCCGGCGGTCAAGGTCGAGAAGATCACCGCGCTGGCCAAGAACATCGCCTATGCCGTGGCCAGCCCCGACGTGCGCATCATCAGCCCGATTCCGGGCAAGTCCGCGGTCGGCATCGAGATCCCCAACACCGACCGCGAGATGGTCAACCTCGGCGATGTGCTGCGGCTGGCGGATGCCGCGGGCGATGAGCACCCGATGCTGGTGGCGCTCGGCAAGGACGTCGAGGGCGGCTATGTCATGGCGAACATGACGAAGATGCCGCACGTCCTGGTGGCGGGCGCGACCGGCTCCGGCAAGTCGTCCTGCATCAACTGTCTGATCACCTCGGTCATGCTGCGCGCCACCCCGGAGGACGTCCGGATGGTGCTGGTCGACCCCAAGCGGGTCGAGCTGACCGCGTACGAGGGCATTCCGCACCTGATCACGCCGATCATCACCAACCCCAAGCGGGCCGCCGAGGCGCTCCAGTGGGTGGTGCGCGAGATGGACCTGCGCTACGACGACCTCGCGGCGTACGGCTTCCGGCACATCGACGACTTCAACGAGGCGGTGCGCGAGGGGCGGGTCAGCTCGCCCGAGGGCAGCGAGCGGGAGCTGGCGCCGTATCCGTATCTGCTGGTCATCGTGGATGAGCTGGCGGACCTGATGATGGTCGCGCCGCGTGATGTGGAGGACTCCATCGTCCGCATCACCCAGCTCGCCCGCGCAGCCGGGATCCATCTGGTGCTGGCCACCCAGCGGCCGTCCGTCGATGTGGTGACGGGTCTGATCAAGGCCAATGTGCCCTCCCGGCTCGCCTTCGCCACCTCCTCGCTCGCCGACAGCCGGGTCATCCTCGACCAGCCGGGCGCCGAGAAGCTGATCGGCAAGGGCGACGGGCTGTTCCTGCCGATGGGCGCGAACAAGCCGGTCCGGATGCAGGGTGCCTTTGTGACCGAGGCCGAGGTCGCGGCCGTCGTCCAGCACTGCAAGGACCAGATGGCGCCGGTCTTCCGTGACGACGTCACCGTGGGCAGCAAGCAGAAGAAGGAGATCGACGAGGACATCGGCGACGATCTCGACCTGCTGTGCCAGGCCGCCGAGCTGGTGGTGTCCACCCAGTTCGGGTCGACGTCGATGCTCCAGCGCAAGCTGCGGGTGGGCTTCGCCAAGGCCGGACGGCTGATGGATCTGATGGAATCGCGCAACATCGTCGGGCCCAGTGAGGGTTCCAAGGCACGGGATGTCATGGTGAAGCCGGATGAATTGGACGGAGTGCTCTCGGTCATCCGGGGGGAAGCTACCGAGTAGCACACCCATCCGGGTCACTCGTACGTGAGAGAAAGCAACCGTTTCTCCTGCTGATACGTCAAGTTGAGGGAGGTGCGGGAATGACGGCTCATCGCGCGTCCGCCGGCCGCGTTTGCGGGCGGCCTGTGGGCGTTCTGATGGCGTACAAACTCCGCTCTCCCGCTTGCCCGACCCTTTCGCTCCACCCCTAGACTGAACCTCCAGCAGGTGGCTACACGCTCGAAAGGCGCCCCCGTGTCCATCGGCAACTCCCCCGAAGACGACCGGCCTTCCGTCGGTCGAGCCCTCCAGCAGGCCCGTACCGGAGCAGGACTGACCGTTGAAGAGGTCAGTACGACCACACGGGTGCGCATCCCGATCGTGCAGGCGATCGAGCAGGACGATTTCTCGCGCTGTGGCGGCGACGTCTACGCGCGGGGACATATCCGGACGCTTGCCCGCGCGGTCGCCCTCGATCCCGATCCGCTGATCACCCAGTTCGACGCCGAGCACGGCGGGCGTCCCGAGCCGACCGTCCCCAAGCCGCTCTTCGAGGCCGAGCGGATCCGCTCCGAGCCGCGCCGCCCCAACTGGACCGCCGCGATGGTCGCGGCGATTGTCGCCGTCATCGGATTCGTCGGCTTCACGCTGTTCAACGGCGGCAGCAAGGGCGCGGACGGGCCGGTCTCGGCCGACGGGAGGGCCAACGCCGAGAAGAAGCCCGCCCCGGCGCCGAACACCACCCGGCCCACGGTCAAGCCCACCGTCCCCGACCCCGCCCCCTCCGACAGCGCGATCGCCGGACTGCCCAAGGACAAGGTCACGATCAAGGTGACCGCCCTCGGTCAGAGCTGGCTCTCGGCCAAGGACGCCAACGGCAGGCTCCTCGAGGACGTCCTGCTCAAGAAGGGCCAGTCCAAGACCTTCACCGACAAGAAGCGGATCGACCTGGTCCTGGGCAATGCCGGCGCCGTACAGCTGTACGTCAATGGCAAGGAGGTCAAGCAGGTCGGCAAGAAGGGTTCCGTGGCGCGGCTGAGCTACACCCCCGGAGACCCGCAGGCGGGCTGAGCGCGGCCCGAAACCGCGTCCGCCGCCGGGCCCGGGGCGCCCGGGACCGGTGGCGTAGACCTGCGCGCCATGACTGTCGGCGGGACGAAGTAGGCTGAGCCCTATGCCCGAACGCCGTACCGTCGCCCTTGTCACTCTTGGCTGCGCCCGTAACGAGGTGGACTCGGAGGAGCTCGCAGGCCGCTTGGCAGCGGACGGCTGGGAGCTCGTCGAGGAAGCCGCCGACGCGGATGTCGCCGTCGTCAACACCTGTGGATTCGTCGAAGCCGCCAAGAAGGACTCCGTCGATGCCCTGCTGGAAGCCAATGATCTCAAGGATCACGGCAAGACCCAGGCCGTCGTCGCCGTCGGCTGCATGGCCGAGCGCTACGGCAAGGAGCTCGCCGAGGCGCTGCCCGAGGCCGACGGTGTGCTCGGCTTCGACGACTACAGCGATATCTCCGACCGCCTCCAGACCATCCTGAACGGCGGCATCCACGCCTCCCACACCCCGCGCGACCGCCGCAAGCTGCTGCCGATCAGCCCGGCCGAGCGCCAGGAGGCCGCCGAGGTCGCGCTGCCCGGCCACGCCCAGGACACTCCGCCCGAGGACCTTCCGGAGGGCGTCGCGCCCGCCTCCGGGCCGCGGGCACCGCTGCGCCGCAGACTCGGCAGCAGCCCGGTGGCCTCGGTGAAGCTGGCCTCCGGCTGCGACCGCCGCTGCTCGTTCTGCGCGATCCCGTCCTTCCGTGGCTCGTTCATCTCCCGCCGGCCCTCCGATGTGCTGGGGGAGACCCGCTGGCTGGCCGGGCAGGGCGTCAAGGAGATCATGCTGGTCTCCGAGAACAACACCTCCTACGGCAAGGATCTCGGCGACATCCGGCTGCTCGAGACGCTGCTGCCGGAGCTCGCTGCCGTCGACGGCATCGAGCGGATCCGGGTCAGCTATCTGCAGCCCGCCGAGATGCGGCCCGGCCTGATCGACGTCCTGACCGGGACGGACAAGGTCGCGCCGTACTTCGATCTGTCCTTCCAGCACTCGGCCCCCGGCGTGCTGCGGGCGATGCGGCGGTTCGGCGACACCGACCGCTTCCTCGGCCTGCTCGAACAGATCCGTGCGAAGGCGCCGCAGGCCGGTGCCCGCTCCAACTTCATCGTCGGCTTCCCGGGCGAGACCGAGAGCGATCTGGCCGAGCTGGAGCGCTTCATCACCGAGGCGCGCCTGGATGCCGTCGGCGTCTTCGGCTATTCCGACGAGGACGGCACGGAAGCCGCCTCCTACGCGGACAAGGTCGACCCCGAGGTGGTCGCCGAGCGGCTGGCGCGGGTGTCCTGGCTGGCCGAGGAGCTGACCTCGCAGCGCGCGGAGGAGCGGGTCGGCGAGACCGTACGGGTGCTGGTGGACCGCATCGACGAGGAGGACGGCGTCGTGGGGCGGGCCGCGCACCAGGCGCCGGAGACCGACGGCGTCACTCTCCTCGCGAACGGCGCGGAGCTGCTCTCGAACGGCCAGGACCTGGCTCCTGGTCGTATGGTCGAAGCAAAGGTCGTTGCGAGCGAGGGCGTCGATCTCGTGGCCGAGGTGCTGTCGGTGGACGGCACCGCGTGTACCGAGGAGGCGGGCAGATGAGCGGAGTCCCGGCTTCCGCCGCCGGTGGGCCGCGCACGGCGCCGACCGTCGGGCAAGCCGGGCTGTGGAACATCGCCAACCTTCTGACGATGATGCGGCTGCTGCTGGTCCCGGCCTTCGTGCTGCTGCTGATGCACGACGGCGGGGGCGACCCGGCCTGGCGCGCGTTCGCCTGGGCGGCCTTCGCCATCGCCATGATCACCGATGTGTTCGACGGGCATCTGGCGCGCACGTACAACCTGGTCACCGACTTCGGCAAGATCGCCGACCCGATCGCGGACAAGGCGATCATGGGCGCGGCGCTGATCTGTCTGTCGGTGCTGGGCGATCTGCCCTGGTGGGTGACGGGCCTGATTCTCTTCCGTGAACTCGGCATCACGATGATGCGGTTCTGGGTGATCAAGCACGGTGTGATTCCGGCCAGTCGTGGCGGCAAGATCAAGACATTGGCACAGGGCACCGCGGTCGGGATGTACGTCCTGGTGCTGACCGGGCCGCTGGCCACGCTCCGCTGGTGGGTGATGGCGGTGGCCGTGGTGCTGACGGTCGCCACCGGATTCGACTACGTCCGCCAGGCCGTGGTCATGCGCCGGGCCGGACTGGCCCGGGAACGCGCCGAGCGGGCCGAGCGGGAAGCCGCGCGGTGACCGGGCCGGGTTCTGCGGCGGCCGGGGCGCTCGATGCGCTTGCCGGGCGCGGACAGAGCCTGGCGGTGGCCGAATCGCTGACCGGCGGCCTGGTGGCGGGTGAGCTGACCGCCGTCCCCGGGGCCTCGCGGGTGGTGCGGGGCTCGGTGACGGCGTATGCAACCGGGATCAAACGGGATGTACTGGGCGTGGACGGCGCGCTGCTGGCCGCGCGCGGGGCCGTCGACGCCGAGGTCGCCCGCCAGATGGCGAGCGGTGTACGGCGGGTCCTCGGCGCGGACTGGGGCATCGCCACCACGGGCGTCGCCGGGCCCGAGCCGCAGGACGGCCGGCCCGTGGGCACCGTATTCGTGGCGGTCGAGGGGCCGGACGGCGCCGGCGAGGTGCGCCGGCTGGCGCTGGACGGGGATCGTGACCGGATCCGTAGGGACACCGTCCAGGCCGTGCTCGCACTGTTGTTGAGCGAACTGACAGAAAATTGCGTGGCACAGGATACGGAACAACACGGGGGGAATGGATGTTTGCAGCCCTGAGTGAACACGAACTCGCGCCCGGCACTGCCAGGGTCCAAGGCGGTACGGTGGGGCGAGAAGGATCCGGATTCGAGGTCCGAGGAGGGAGCCAGCGATGATTCTGCTTCGTCGCCTGCTGGGTGACGTGCTGCGCCGACAGCGTCAGCGCCAGGGCCGAACCCTGCGCGAGGTCTCTTCCTCCGCCCGGGTATCGCTCGGCTATTTGTCCGAGGTGGAGCGGGGGCAGAAGGAGGCGTCCTCCGAACTGCTCTCGGCGATCTGTGACGCGCTGGACGTGCGTATGTCAGAGCTCATGCGGGAGGTCAGCGATGAGCTGGCGCTCGCCGAGCTGGCAGCGTCCGCGGCCGCGAGCGACCCGGTACCGGCACCGGTGCGGCCGAAGCTCAATTCGGTGTCCGTCACGTCCTTGGCAGGTGTGCCGGAGGACCGCGTGACGATCAAGTCCCCGGCCGACGTCGTGGATGTCGTCGCGGCCTGACACCCCTGTTCGTCTTTTCACAAAGCCACGGTCGGCAGCGCTGACCGTGGCTTTGTGCTGCCCGCGCGGCGTGGGGGCGGCGCCTCGGCCGGCCCCCTTGACCTGCCCCAAAGCGCCCGGCCATTTATACGATGGGTGAAACGGTGAAAAACGGCCACATGCGTAGAAGTGCGTAGTAGCGCGCAGGCCGAGGTTTCGCGCGAACAGGAGTAGCCGAATGTCTGTGGTCAACAGCCCGCTGTCCGACGGCGACCGTGCCATCGTCGGGAACGCCCTGCAGGGAGCCCTCGTCGACCTCGTGGATCTCTCCCTGATCTCCAAGCAGGTGCACTGGAACGTCGTCGGCCCACGCTTCCGCTCCGTACATCTCCAGCTCGACGAGGTCGTGGACACCGCGCGACAGCATGCGGACACCGTTGCCGAGCGGGCGTCGGCGATCGGGGTGCCGCCGGACGGGCGGGCCGCGACGGTCGCCCAGACCAGCGGCATCGGCGAGGTGCCGGACGGCTGGATCAAGGACGGTGAGGTGGTGCGGACGCTGGTGACGGGCCTTGCGGCGGTCATCGAGCGGATGCGGGAGCGGATCATCGACACCGCGGAACCCGACCCGGTCAGCCAGGACATCCTCATCGGGCTCGCCGCCGACCTGGAGAAACATCACTGGATGTTCCAGGCGGAGTCCCAGTGACATGCGGCGCTCCAGCGGTGTGCGCCGCCCCTGTGGCGTGCGGTGTCACGGTGTCACGGTGTCACGGTGTCACGGTGTCACGGTGACGCGGCGGGCGGCCTGACGGTGTGCTCCGCCGACCGGCCGTGCGGCCCGCTGCGGAGCATGCCGGCTGCGAACGGGCGTGCGATATCCCGCTGCGCCCCGCATGTGCCCCGGTGCGCTCTCCCGCCCGGCTGCGGGCCCGTCTAACGTCGGCCAAGGGAGGCAAGCCATGGCGTGGCATGACGTTGCGGCCCGCGGACCGGGCGGGCGGCCGGCGGGCCGTCGGCCGGACCGCCCCCGGACCGTGCCCGGCCGCTGGATAGCCGGGGCCCTCATCGGGGCCTTGTGGTGGTGGGCCGCGCTCCGGCTGACGCTTCAGCCGCAGGCGGCGGGGACGGTCGAGGGGGCGGTGGTGCTGGGGGGCTGGGGGCTCGGCGTGCTGCCGGTGCACTGCGTTCCCTGGGTGGGCAGGGGGAAGGGCACCAAGGGGCGCGGGGCAGCGCTGGTGAGGGGGATGCGGGCGGCGGTCACCAGGGCATGGCGACGCCGCCGTTGGGGCGGAGGATCTGGCCGGTGGTGAAGGACGAAGCGTCCGAGGCCAGGTGGAGCACGGCGTGTGCGATGTCCTCGGGCTCGCCCACCCGCCCCAGAGGGGACATCCGGATCATCGGCCCTTCGGCCTGCTGCTGGGCCTCGGCGGTGTGGCGGCCGGTCATCGCCGTACGGATCCAGCCGGGGGCGACGGCATTGACGCGGATTCCGTACCGGCCGACCTCGGTGGCCAGCGTCTTGGTGAGCTGGACGACGGCGGCCTTGGCCGCGCCGTAGCAGAGCAGGCCGGGTGCGCCGGTGTCGATGGCGCCGGAGGCCATGGTCACGATGCTGCCGCGGGTGCCGGTGGCGATCATGGCGCGGGCGGCCTCCTGGCAGCCGTGCAGTACGCCCTTGAAGTTGGTGTTCCAGACCCGGTCCAGGTCCGCGTCGGCGGTCCCCAGGACGGGGGAGGAATGCATGATCCCGGCGATCGTGGCCATCACGTCCAGGCGGCCGGTGGCGCGCTGGGCCGCCGCGACCACGGCAGCCATCTGGTCACGCCGGGTCACGTCGAGGTGGTGCGGGTGCGCGTCGCCGCCCGCGGCGGTGATGGCCTCGGCGGTTGCCGCGGCCCCCTGGCCGTTGAGGTCCGCACAGTGGACGGTGGCGCCGGCCTCGGCGAGGAGCGCGGCGGTGGCGCGGCCGATACCGCTCGCGGCACCCGTGACGATCGCGCTGCGGCCGGTGAGGTCGTACGCCGTGAGGGGCATGGAGCGAGAATAGGAGTGGCCTGACGGAGCGTCAATTAGTAGGTGGGAGACAGGATTTCGGGGACGGATCCTACGGGGCGGGCTGGCAGGCCGGGCACCAGTAGGTGACGCGTTCGTCGGCAGCGGGGTCCTGGTCGGCGGTGCGTACGGGGGTGCCGCAGCGCGGGCAAGGGCGGTCGGCGCGGCCGTAGACCCACAGGCGGCGGTCGGGGCGGGCTCCCCACGGGGTGGTGATGCGCGCCGGGCGGCGCTTGTTGGCCTCGAGGAGCTTCTTGGCGAGCGCCGGGGCGCGCTCGGGGCCGGGCAGCTGCCCTACGGGGAGCCAGGGGGAGGCGCGCAGCAGGAAGCACAGCTCGGACTTGTAGACATTGCCGATACCGGCCAGATTCCGCTGGTCCAGCAGGGCCTCGCCCAGGGGGCGTTCGGGGGCGGCGAGCAGCCGGCGCAGGGCTTCGGCCGGGTCCCAGTCGGGGCCGAGGAGGTCGGGGCCCAGGTGGCCGACGACCTTGGACTCGTCGGCGGTGCGCAGCAGGTCGAGGACGGGGAGGCGGTAGCCGACGGCGGTGTCTCCGGCGGTGCCCGGAACCGCCCGGATCTGGTGGGCCGGGCCGCCGCGCCAGCGCTCGGCCGGGGCGTAGATCTTCCAGGCGCCGTCCATCCGCAGATGGGAGTGGAGAGTCAGGCCGCCCTCGATACGGGTCAGAAGGTGCTTGCCGCGCGGGACCGTCTCCAGCACGCTGCGGCCGGTGAGATCCACCGTTGCGAGGCGCGGGACGCGCAGGTCGCAACGGGTCAGCGGGGTGCCGGCCAGCGCCTCGTGGAGCCGCTGGGCCAAGCGCCAGACCGTGTCGCCTTCGGGCATGGCACCATCATGCCGGGCAGCGGGGGAGGAACGAGGGCGGGCGGCCGTGCGTGGGGTACTGGGAGCGCTGTAGGGGTGATGGCCGGGCGTTGGTGCTCAGCGGGTGCAGCGGGTGCAGCGGGTGTGGGCGGTGGCGGGCCGGGGCTCCGGGGGCGGCCGGGGCGCCCGAGGTCTCCGCCGTGGCGGCGATTCCCCGGCGGCGCGGTGGGGCGCGGCCGCCGATGCCGTACGGGCCGGGGGTGCGGCCGGCGCCGGCGGTCACGGTGCGGGGGCCGCTTCGGGCAGCGGGGCGGGCGGGGGGCACCGCGTCGCGGGCCGTCATGACGCCGGTGCGGCCGCACCGGAGCCGGCCGGCTGCACCGGTGCGTCGTAACCGGTGACGGGCCCGTCGCGTCATCGCCTCACCCCCGGAGCCGGAATCCGCGCGGCGTCGGGTGGAAGTCGGCGGACTCCAGGACGGGGGCGTAGGGGGAGGTGAGGGCGGAGGTGCCGTTGATGCGTTCGGTGGTGATGGTGCCGAGGGCGCCGGCGCGGGCGGCCTCGCACAGCGCCGTCACGGCGGGCTGGATGCGGGCGTCGCTGCCGTGCTCGGCCAAGTCCCGGCCCAGCGGCCAGAGCAGCAGGGTCTTGCCGCCGCGCTCCATGTAGAGCGCCAGCTCGCCGTCGACGAGGACGACCAGGGAGCCCGCCTTGCGCCCCGGCTTGTGGGTCGATCCCTCGGGGGGCTCGGGCCAGGGCAGTGCGGCGCCGTAGGCGTTGGCCGGGTCGGCGGCGGCCAGGACGACGGCGCGCTGCGGGCCGCCGCCGTGCGACTGCCAACGGCTCCCGCCCGGCAGAGTGCCGGAGACCGCGGGCTCGCGCTGTGTGCTGACCGCGCGCAGCCGGTCGACGGCGCCGTCCATCGCGAACTGGGCCGCGCCGAGCCCCTCGACGACATAACCGCGGCGGGCCTGCCCGGATTCCTCGAAGGCGGCCAGCACGCGGTACGCCGCGGAGAACCCGCCCTCGACGCCTTCGGCGGCGACCGCGCCGCGGGTGACGATGCCGTGCCGGTCCAGGAGCGTACGGGCCAGGGCATGGGCGCGGTGGGTGACGTCCGGCTCCAGGGCGGGGAGCAGGGACCAGCGGCCGCCGACCGTGGGCGGGCCGTTGCGGGATGCCGTGGGGCGGCCGCCCGTACGTCCGGCGGCGGTCAGCGAGCCATATCTCCCCCGGGGCACCGACCGCCGCGCCCGGTGGGCGGTGGAGCCGGCCGTACGGCCCGACCCGAGGAGGGCACGCAGCGGGGCGAGGGTGTCGTTGGTGAGCCGCCCGGACCAGGCCAGGTCCCAGACGGCGTCGGCGAGTTGGGGGTCGGAGGCGTCGGGGTGGGTGGTGGCGCGGACCTGGTCGGCGATCTGACGGAAGAACAGGCCGTAACCGGGAGAGAGGGCGGCCAGCACGGATTCGTGCAGCGCGGTCGGCTCGAGAGGGAGCGGGGGCCGGAGCAGGAGAGGCGCGGTGTCGGCAAGGTGGAGGGAGAGCCAGCCGTCCTTGCCGGGCAGTGGGCCGGCGCCGGCCCCACAACACCTCGCCGGTGGCGGTGAGTTCGTCCAGCAGGGCGGGAGTGTAGTCGGCGATGCGGGACGGCAGGACGAGCTTCTCCAGGGCGGATGCCGGGACCGGGGCGCCCTGGAGCTGCTCGACGGCGCGGACCAGTCCGTCGATGCCGCGCAGGCCCGACGAGCCGCCGCGCGCCCCCGCCGGACCGGGGGCGCCGACCTGCTGCCACTGGGGGAGGAAGGCGGCGAGCGCGGCGGGCGGCACCGGCTCCAGCTCCTCGCGCAGCGCGGCGAGCGAGCGCCGGCGCAGCCTGCGCAGTACCTGCGCGTCGCACCACTCCTGGCCGATTCCGGCGGGGTGGAACTCGCCCTGGACGATGCGGCCGGCGGCGGCCAGGCGGTGCAGGGCGCCGTCGGTGACGGCCGTACCGAGGCCGAAGCGGGCGGCGGCCTGCTCGGAGGTGAAGGGGCCGTGGGTGCGGGCGTACCGGGACAGCAGGTCGCCGAGCGGGTCCGCCACCGGTTCGGTGAACGATTCCGGGACGCCGACGGGCAGGGCCGTGCCCAGTGCGTCCCTCAGGCGCCCGGCGTCCTCGACGGCGGACCAGTGGTCGGTGCCGGCGATCCGTACCGTGATGGCGCGCCGGGCGGCGGCCAGCTCCCTGGGCCACGCCGGATCGGCGCCGCGCTCGGCCAGCTCGGCGTCGGTCAGCGGACCCAGCAGGCGCAGCACATCGGCGACGCCCTCGGCGTCCTTGACGCGCCGGTCCTCCGTGCGCCACTGCAGCTCGCGCTCCAGCTCGGCCAGCACCTCGGCGTCCAGCAGCTCGCGGAGCTCGGCCTGGCCCAGCAGCTCGGCCAGCAGCCGGGAGTCCAGGGAGAGGGCGGCGGCGCGGCGCTCGGCGAGCGGAGAGTCGCCCTCGTAGAGGAACTGGGCGACATAGCCGAACAGCAGCGAGCGGGCGAACGGGGACGGCTCGGGGGTGGTGACCTCCACCAGGCGGACCCGGCGGGCCTCGATGTCCCCCATCAGCTCCGTCAGGCCCGGTACGTCGAAGACGTCCTGGAGGCATTCGCGGACGGCCTCCAGGACGATGGGGAAGGACCCGAACTCGCTTGCCACCTGGAGGAGTTGAGCGGCGCGCTGGCGCTGCTGCCACAGCGGGGTGCGCTTGCCGGGGCTGCGCCGGGGCAGCAGCAGGGCGCGGGCGGCGCATTCGCGGAACCGGGAGGCGAAGAGGGCGGAGCCGCCCACCTGGTCGGTGACGAGCTGGTCGACGTCGCCGCGGTCGAAGACGACATCGGCGGCCCCTACGGGGGACTGCTCCGGGTCCCACTCCGCGCCGGGGGCGGACAGGCCGGGGTCCGCGGCCGGATCGAAGGGGCTGCCGTCGAGGAGGTCGAGGCCCATCAGGTCCGCGTCCGGCAGCCGCAGCACGATGCCGTCGTCGGCGTGCATCACCTGGGCGTCCATGCCGTAGCGCTCGGCGAGGCGGGCGCCGAGGGCCAGCGCCCAGGGGGCGTGGACCTGCGCGCCGAAGGGGGAGTGGATCACCACCCGCCAGTCGCCGAGGTCGTCACGGAACCGCTCGACGACGACCGTGCGGTCGTCCGGGACATGCCCGCAGGCCTGTTTCTGCTCGGCGAGATAGCCCAGGACGTTGTCGGCCGCCCAGTCGTCGAGACCGGCGGCGGCGAGGCGGGCGCGGGCGTCCTCCGGCGCCAGCGAGCCGATCTCGCGCAGGAACGCGCCGAGCGCGCGGCCCAGTTCCAGTGGGCGGCCGAGCTGGTCGCCCTTCCAGAACGGCAGCCGGCCGGGCACTCCGGGGGCGGGCGTGACCAGCACCCGGTCGCGGGTGATGTCCTCGATGCGCCAGGACGTCGTGCCGAGCGTGAAGACATCGCCGACGCGGGACTCGTAGACCATCTCCTCGTCCAGCTCTCCCACCCGGCGCCCGCCGCCCTTGCCGGAGTCGGAGCCCGCCAGGAAGACGCCGAACAGCCCGCGGTCGGGGATCGTGCCACCGGAGGTGACGGCCAGCCGCTGGGCACCGGGGCGGCCCGTCACCGTCCCGGCGATGCGGTCCCACACGACGCGCGGCCGCAGCTCGGCGAACGCGTCGGAGGGATAGCGGCCGGCGAGCATGTCCAGCACCCCGGTGTACGCCGACTCGGGGAGCGCGGCGAACGGCGCCGCCCGGCGGACGACGGCCAGCAGCTCGTCGACGTCCCAGACGTCCATCGCGGTCATCGCGACGATCTGCTGGGCCAGCACATCCAGCGGGTTGGCGGGTACCCGCAGCGCCTCGATGGCGCCGGAGCGCATCCGCTCGGTGACCACCGCGGCCTGCACCAGATCGCCGCGGTACTTGGGGAAGACGATGCCCCGCGACACCGCGCCGACCTGGTGGCCGGCCCGGCCCACCCGCTGCAGCCCGGAGGCCACCGACGGCGGCGACTCGACCTGGACGACCAGATCGACCGCGCCCATGTCGATGCCCAGCTCCAGGCTGGAGGTGGCCACCACGGCCGGCAGCCTCCCCGCCTTCAGGTCCTCCTCCACCTGGGCGCGTTGCTCCTTGGACACCGAACCGTGGTGGGCGCGGGCCAGCAGCGGCGGCGCCCCCTTGGCGGCCCCGGCCTCGGCCATCAGCTCGGCGGGGGAGTGGTGCTCGGGCAGCGGCTCGCCGTGGGTGCGCTCGTAGGCGATCTCGTTGAGGCGGTTGCACAACCGCTCCGCCAGACGGCGGGAGTTGGCGAAGACGATCGTGGAGCGGTGTGCCTGGACCAGATCGGCGATCTTCTCCTCGACCTGCGGCCAGATGGACGGCTTCTCGCCCGTATCGCCCTCCTGCACGGGGGATCCGCCCAGCACGCCCATGTCCTCCACCGGGACGACCACCGAGAGGGCGAAGCGCTTGCCGGACGGCGGCTGGACGATCTCCACCCGCCGCTGCGGCGACAGATAGCGGGCGACCTCCTCCACCGGGCGCACCGTCGCCGACAGGCCGATCCGGCGGGCCGGGCGGCCGTGGCCCCCGGCTCCGGCGCCGCGCAGCTCGTCCAGCCGCTCCAGGGAGAGCGCCAGATGCGCACCGCGCTTCGTCCCGGCGACGGCGTGCACCTCGTCCAGAATCACCGTCTCCACGCCTGCCAGGGCCTCCCGGGCCGACGACGTCAGCATCAGGAACAGCGACTCGGGGGTGGTGATGAGGATGTCCGGCGGGCGGTTGGCGATCGACCGGCGCTCGGCCGGCGAGGTGTCACCGGAGCGGATGCCGACCGTGATGTCCGGCTCGGGCAGCCCGAGCCGCACCGACTCCTGGCGGATGCCCGTCAGCGGGCTGCGCAGATTCCGCTCGACATCGACGGCCAGGGCCTTCAGCGGCGAGACGTACAGCACCCGGCAGCGCTTCTTCGGCTCGGCGGGCGGGGGCGCGGACGCCAGCGCGTCCAGCGAGGCCAGGAACGCGGCGAGGGTCTTGCCGGAGCCCGTCGGCGCGACCACCAGGACGTCCGCGCCCGCGCCGATTGCCCGCCACGCGCCCTCCTGCGCGGCGGTGGGCGCGCTGAACGCCCCCGTGAACCAGCCGCGGGTCGCGGGCGAGAACGAATCGAGCGCTGACTCGGCCATGTCTGCCATGTCCTCCATCGTGCACCGGACCACTGACAACGCGGCCGCGCGCCTGCTGCGGGGCGGTGCGGCCCGGCCGCGGGGCCCGCCCGGGGCGCCCCGTCCACGGTGCGGACGCGCGGACCGGCGGCCGCCCGCCGGGCGCAGAATGGAAGGATGATCACGGGGAACGGGGACGGCACGCACGGCACGGCCGGCACCACCGCCGGCCGCGGGACCGGCCCGGACGTCGCACCACGGGCCCGCGGCGAGTGGGCCCGCCACTGGCGCCCCGCCGGACTGCCCGGCCTCGACCTGCTGCGCGCCCGCTACGTACGGCACTCCTTCCCCCGGCACGCCCACGACGGGTACGTCGTGGGCGCGGTCACCGACGGCATCGAGGAGATCGGCTTCCCCCAGAGCCCGGTCCGCGCCGGGCCCGGCGAGGTCATCATGATCAACCCGGAGGTCGCGCACACCGCGCGCGCCGGTGCCCCGGAGGGCTGGGCCTACGCCACGCTCTACCCCTCGGCCGGGCTCGTCGCCGAGATAGCCGAGGAGACCACCACCTTGCGCGGCACCGCCGGCTTCGCCGAGACCGTCACCGGGGACCCGCACCTCTGCCGCATGATCACCGAGGTCCACCGGGCCGCCGAGTCCGGCAACGCCCTCGCCGCCGACACCCTGCTGCGCCTCGCCGTCGCCCGGCTGCTGTGCCGCTACGGAGGCCCGCTGCCGGCCCGCACACCCCGTACGGCGGGCGCCCGCACCGCCGCCCGCGCCAAGATCGTCCTGGAGGAGCGGATGGCCGACCCGCCCTCCCTGGAGAAGCTCGCGCACGAACTCGGGACCAGCCCGTTCGCACTGCTGCGGGCCTTCAAGGACGCCTACGGGATGCCGCCGCACACCTGGCTCACCGACGCCCGGGTACGCCGCGCCCGTCGCCTCCTGGAGGCGGGCAGCCCGCCCGCCGAGACCGCCGTTGCTGTCGGGTTCACCGACCAGCCGCACCTGAACCGGCACTTCACCCGCATCGTCGGGGTGCCGCCGGGCGCGTACCGCCGGGAGCGCGCGGCGCAGGGCGGCGGGGCAGGCGGGGCAGGCGCAATAACGTACAAGACCGCCGGGGGCGCCGCCCCGTAGCGTCCGGGGCGTGCCAGATCAGACACAGACACCCACCGCGGAGCGGGCCGCGCGCGGCCGGCCCGCCGAACCGGACTCCGCCGTCATCAGGGACGCCCTGGGCGTCGGCATTGCCGTCGGCCTGTCCGGCTTCGCCTTCGGCGTGACCTCGGCCGGCGCCGGGCTCGGCCTCCTGCAGACCTGCGCGCTCAGCCTCCTGGTGTTCACCGGGGCCTCGCAGTTCGCCCTGGTGGGCGCGCTCGCCGCGGGCGGCAACCCGCTCACCGCGGCCGCCGGCGCGTTCTTCCTGGGCACCCGCAACGCCTTCTACGGGCTGCGGCTGTCCGCCCTCCTGGGCTACCGGGCCTCCGTCAAGCCGCTCGCCGCCCACTGGGTCATCGACGAGACCGCCGCCGTCGCCATGGCCCAGCCGGACCGGCGCACCGCCCGACTGGGCTTCACCGTCACCGGGCTGAGCCTCTACGTCCTGTGGAACCTCACCACCCTCGGCGGCGCCCTCGGGGCCGAGGCGCTCGGCGACACCAGGACCTGGGGCCTGGACGCGGCCGGCCCCGCCGTCTTCCTGGCGCTGCTCGCGCCGATGCTCACCACGACCGTCGAGCGGGTGGCCGCGGGCCTTGCGGTGGTGCTGGTCCTGGTCACGCTGCCGGTGCTGCCCGCCGGCGTACCGGTGCTCGTGTCGGGGCTCGCCGCCCCCGCCGTCCTGTTCGTCCAGGGACGACGCGGGCGTGCCACCGGGACCGCACCCCGCGCCCACACTCAGGAGGACCCGCACGCCGGCACCCAGGAGGACCCGTCATGAACACCTGGCTCGCGATCGGCGCCACCGCCGTCGGCTGCTACCTGATCAAGTACCTCGGCCTGCTGGCGCCCGCCGGCATCCTGGAGCGCCCGCTCGTCAAGCGGCTGGCCGCGCTGCTCCCGGTGGCGCTGCTCGCCGCGCTCACCGCCCAGCAGACCTTCGCCGACGGGCAGCACCTGATGGTCGACGCCAGGGCCGCGGGAGTGGCCGCCGCGGCCGTCGCGCTCGTCCTGCGGGCGCCGTTCCTCCTGGTGATCGGTGTCGCGGTGGTGGTCGCCGCCGGGGTGCGTGCGCTGGGCGGCTGACCGCCACCGGGAGAGCCGCCGTGCGCTCGGGGTCCGGTCCCCTCGCACTCACAGTGGTGGGCACGGACCGGTCCGGGCCGACCCGGCCGGCCCGCACGGAACAGCACCCCTCTGAACACCACACACAACAAAACCCAACACGTATGCCGGCATCAGCTTGTAAA
>NZ_JBEZJZ010000108.1:0-28878 GCF_040651455.1 Streptomyces sp. NPDC048483 | reverse complement strand
CGCTCGCACTGGGGCTGTGGGGGCTGGCCCGTCAGGGCGCCCTGTGGCGGGACGAGGCGGCGACGTGGGAAGTGGCCCGGCGGTCCCTGCCCGAGATCTGGCACCTGGTCGGGCACGTGGATGTCGTCCACGGGCTCTACTACCTGCTGATACACACCGTGTTCGAGGTCTTCGGAGCGAACCTGGCGGCGCTGCGGCTGCCTTCGGTACTGGCCGCGATCGTCGCCGCAGCCGCCACCGCGGCGACCGGCCGCAGGCTCGCCGGGCCCCTGGGCGGCCTCTCCGCCGGGCTGGTGCTGGCCCTGCTGCCGGTGATGCAGCGGTACGCGCAGGAGGGGCGCTCCTTCGCGCTGGTGGTGGCGGGGGTGGCGGTAGCAACCTGGCTGCTGGTGGGCGCGGTGTGCCCGGCGGGGACGGCGCGTGCGCAGGACGGGCGCGGGTGGCGGGCCGCGTGGGGGTGGCGCTGGGGCGGCTACGCCGCGGTCATGCTCACCACCACGCTGCTCAACTGGTTCTCGCTCTTTGCGCTGGCGGCCCACGGTCTGATCGTCGTGATCGCCTGGCGCGCCGGTCAACACCGGTTGCCGGCACGGTGGTTGGCGTCCGTCATGGTGATCGTGCCGGGGACGCTGCCGATCGTTCTCGCCAGCCGTCCGCAGGCGGGTCAGGTGGCGTGGATACAGCCCGCCTCGGCCGCCAGCCTGCTGGGGGTGACCGCGATGCTGGTGGTCGCCCTGGTGTGTGCCCGGGTGCCACATCGCGCACGTACGGCGCTCTCGCCGGTTTCGGTGGGGCTGCCGCTGATCGCCGTCCCGGAACTCGGGCTGCTGCTCGCCTCCTGGCTCATCGAGCCGGTCTACGTCGACCGCTATGTGCTCTTCGCCTACATAGGCGTGGCGCTGCTCGTCGGTCCCGCTGTCGCCTGGGCGGTGCAGGCGGTTCTGTCGCACGGCCGGAGCCGGGGGCGCAGGTGGGAGCGGGTACGGGGCGAGGCGCTGCTCGCCGGGGTCGTGGCGGTCGTGTTCGTGGCGCTGCTGCCCTTGGAACTGCATCTGCGCGCCCCGGCGAGCCGGACGGACGATGTGCGGGTGACGGCCGACGAGGTCGCGGCGCTCGGCCGCTCGGGGGACGGCATCGTGTACCTGCCCGACCAGCGGCGGGACGCCGCACTCGTCACGCCCGCCGCGTTCCACGGACTCGACGATCTCGCGCTGGCCGAGAGCCCGGTGGCCTCCGGGACCCTGTTCGGCATCGAGGCCACCCCCGCACGCATACGGGCCGCCATGCTGGCGCACCGGCGCATCGTCGCCGTCAGTGACCTCGACGACTCCCCCGTGCCGCCGACGCCCCGCGACCGTGCGAAACGTGCCGTCCTCGCCCGGCACTTCACCGTCACCGCGTCCGCCGAGACCGGGGGACGCCGGGTGACGGTGTACGAGAGGGCGCGCTGAGCCCAAGTCAGGCGCACCCTCCCCTCATGGGTCTCACTGCGGATTGCGGGGCGTGATCTCGCCCATCTCACCCCAGCCGTCCATGTCGGGGATCTCGGTGCTGACGATCTGCGGCCGGTCGACGACCGCGTACGACATCGCGTCCATCGCGGTCTTGAAGTGCTCGGACTCCACGTGCTCCTTGCCCGCTTCACCGTCGCGGAACGCCTCGACCAGCACGAACTGGTGCGGGTCAGCGACGCTGCGGGACCACTCGAAGAACAGGTTGCCCGGCTCGCTGCGGGTGGCCCGGGTGAAGTCGTCGACGAGGTCGAGCCAGTTGTCGCTGTGCTCGGGGCGGACGGTGAATTTCACGGTGATGAAGATCATGAGGGGGGTCTTTCTGGAATTGACGCATGGGCGTTATGCCTGGTGGGCGCGGCCCGGTAGGGACGAGGTTACCTGTCCCGTGCCCGCCGGACGGTGCGTCAGGTGCTCCACGGTGATCGTGTGTACGGGCCCCTCGTCGCCGCACGCCGCGCAAGCCCGCCCGGGCCACGGCGACGCATTCCGAACGGATCAAGACAAAGAGCGAACCGGATTCCCCGTCGGGACCAAGCGGCTTCGAACCCTCGCCGACCAGGGGAAACGAGGCCGGCGTCAAGTGTCGCCCGGCATACCCCAGCCTGAATATGACGGTGCGCCACGGCGGGTGACTCCGACCGGCCTGCGGCAAATATGGGCCAAAACAAGTGAATAAATAATATTATCCCCTTATTCCATCTTGTGGCCCACTCGCCAGTCATGTGACGATCCTTTCTCGACCGATTCCCTATCGGTTCGCACTTCCACCGGAATCCGGACAAGGAGCAGTCATGCCCGCACCGAAGAACTCGCAGGACATTTTTGACCTCGACATCCGCGAGATCGCCGACCCGACCGAAGAGGCGAATTCCAGCGTCCTCAGCAGCGGCATCCCGACGCTGTGCAGCAACGAGTGCACCGGCGACTGCTGCACCATCGCCGGCTGCTGACACCAGGCAGGTCAGCTTAACGCGGTAAGCGACTTCCCTCCTGGCCAGGGCCGGGAGGGGAGTTCCGAATGACGTCCAGAAACCAGAGAAAAGTCTCCGTGGACAATAACCTTTCGTACTCCTGCACAGGTTTTGCTCTGCTGCGTATCCCCACACTTCCCGAGCGATATTCCGAGGCAACCCGTGCCGATATCGTGGAGGGCAGCACGGACGAAGCGCGAGAGAGTATCGAATACATTCGCCGGCTTGCCGCCAATAACCTACTGAAAGAAGCGGTGGAGATTTCCAGTCCGCCGCTGGCCCGGCGCTGGGACGAGATCCTGCGGGGAAAGAAAAACGGCATCGCCACCATCCGACGCGCCGTCCGCGCGCTCAGTTCCTATCAACTGCGCATGGCGACGCGCTGCACTCCGTTCGGTCTGATGGCCGGGGTGGCGGTGGCGCGGTTCGCCGACGCTCCGGAGGCCGTCCGGGCACGCCTGGGGGCAGCGCAGCATAAGTCGGTCCGGCTGGAGAGGAGTTGGGTCTCCGCGCTGACGGCTCCCTGGGCCTGCCGTCCTGAGGTGCTGTGCCACCTTCGGCTGACGGCCAACAATCTGTGCCGGGTGCGCGGCGACCGCCTCACGCTCTCCTACCTGCCGGATCTGGGGGTCGACGCCACCGACACCGTGCGCGAGGTCAGTGTGCGCCACACCCCGGCGGTACGTGCCGCGCTGGACGCCGTCCGTACGCCTTTGCCCTACCCCGAGCTCGAGAAACACCTGGCCGAGCGGTTTCCCTCCGCTCCCGACGGAGCCATCGGCCGTCTGCTCGCCGACCTGGTGCGCAAGGAGATGCTGCTCACCGGCCTCCGTCCGCCGGCGGAGGCCGCCGACGCGGCGGCGCATGTGAGGGACGCGCTCGCCGCGGTGCCCGCGTCGGCGCTCCCCGAACTGGCGGAGTTGCGTGGCGTGACGGAGTCCCTCGCCGCCTACACCGCGCAGCCACTCGGAGCCGGCCAGGCCGCCTGGTGCGAGGTCACCGCCCGGATGCACCGCCTGCAACCCGCGCAGCGGGGCGTCCAGGTGGACCTGGCGATGGACGCGGACGTGTGGCTGCCCCCCGAGGTGGCGGCCGAGGCCGAACGGGCCGCGGATCTGCTGTGGCGGATGGCCCCGGAAGGGTCCGACTCCCTCGTGCTCGACCGCTACCACGCGGAGTTCGTCGAGCGCTACGGCGTGGGGCGGGCCGTGCCGGTGACCGAGGTGCTCGATCCCGACGCGGGTCTGGGGGCACCCGCCGGCTACGAGCAGCCGCCCGGCACGCGCCCTTCCCCAACGCCGTCCCCCACAATGACCGACCGGGACCGGCTCATGACGGAACTCGCCCAGGAGGCGCTGCTCTCCGGCGCCGAGGAGGTGGTGCTCGACGAAGACCACCCGCTGGTCTCCCGGCTCGCCCGGACGCAGGGCCGGCGAGCGCCATCGATCGAGCTGTTCACGCGCGTCCTTGCGCCGTCGGTGGATGCGCTGCGCGAGGGCGCGTTCCGGCTGGTCGTCATGGGCGGCTCGGCCGGTCCGGCCGCCGCGACCTTCGGCCGGTTTGCCTATCTGCTCCCCGAAGAGCTGCAACCCTCCCTGACCGCGCTGGCCCGGGCCACCGGCGACGAGGAGACACCAGACGGGAAGACACCGCCGGACGCACTCCACGCCCAGCTCGTCTTCCAGGCCCGCCACGGCCGCGGGGACAACGTCGTTCAGGTGCCCCGATGGCTGGAACACAGCGTGCCGGTCGGGGTGTTCGCCGACACCGCCGAGCCCGGAACGCTGGCCCTGGAGGACCTCGCGGTCCGCGCCGACCCGCACCGGCTGCTGGTCGTCGAAACCGCCGGCGGCCGGGAGGTGCGGCCGACCGTCCTGCACAAGCTCAATATGCGGACGCTGGCCCCCAACGCGGCACGGTTTCTGGAGCAGATCGGCCGCGACGGGGTCCGGGGCGTGCACTCCTGGGAGTGGGGCCGGGCCGACCATCTGCCGTACGTGCCCCGCGTCCGCTACGGGCGCGCCGTCCTCAGCCTGGCGCGATGGCGCCCGACCGAAGCGGTCCAGGATCAGGACGCGCCGTTTCCCGAATGGGCCGAGGCCGTGCAGAAGTGGCGTACCCGCTGGCGGGTGCCCGCACAGATCTGCTTGGTCCACGCCGACCAGCGGCTCGAGCTCGACCTGACCCGGCCGCTCCATCTGCGCCTGCTGCGCCACGAGTGGAAGCGGCGGCCGCAGACCCAGGTGCTGGAGCGGCCGGACGCCGAGGGGACGGGGTCGGGGTGGCTGACGGGCCCGGAGGGCCCGCACCGCAACGAGCTGGTGATCCCCCTGGTGGCACGGCCCACCGCGGTGCCGCCCGCCGATCGGCACTCCGGCCCCGGCCGCCCGGAAGCCGTACGCCCCACGCCCGTACGCCCGAAACCCGTACGCCCCACGGCCCTCCGGCCGGCTCCGCGACGGCCGCAGGGCGCCGAGCATCTGCCGGGCGGCGAGTGGCTGTACGCCACGGTGGACTGCACCCCCGCCAGGCAGGACGACCTGCTCGTCCGCCACCTGGACGAGCTGCTCGCCGACCTGCCCGAGGAGGTGGACCGCTGGTTCTTCATCCGCTACCGCTCTCCGGACGACCACCTCCGGCTGCGGTTCCACGGCACGCCCGACGCGCTGGCGGCCCAGCTGCTGCCCAGGCTGCACCGCTGGGCCCACACCCTTCGCACCGACCGGCTGATCCGGGGCTGCGGACTGGCCACCTACGTTCCCGAGCTCGAGCGCTACGGCGGACCGGAGGCCATCGCGGCGGCCGAACGCGTCTTCCACACCGACAGCCTGGCGGTCATCGAGGCGCTGAAGCTGCGCGAGGCCGGCCGTCTCCGGCTGGAACCGGTCATGGTGGCGGCGCTCGGCCAGGCACACCTCGCACGGACCTTCTGGACCGCGTACTACGGTCCGGACGACGGCAGTTCGGACGACGGCGAGCCGGATGACCGCGAGCCGGCCTGGGTGCGACGCGTGCTCGACGGCATCCCGCGCGGCGAGATGCACCAGGCGTTCCAGAAGCGCCGACGCGAGGCCCTGGCGCTGGTGGACCCGTACGGCGACGGGGAGGGCCTGCGGGACCGGCCCGGGGGCGAGGAACTGCGTGCCTCCTGGCGAGCCCGCGCGGCAGCCCTGACCGACTACGCGCACACCCTGCGCGCGCTCGGCGACCGCGCAGAGGCACCGCCCACGCAGGTGCTCCTGTCTCTGCTGCACATGCACTGCAACCGTCTCACCGGCATCAACCCACAGACCGAACAGGCCGCGGCCGCCCTCCTGCGCGGCGCCCTGCAGGCCCATCGAGACCGCATCAGGAGCAGCTCATGAGCACCCCCACCGAGGCCGCCACCGACCACCCCGAGGTGACCGCCGCGCAGGTCCGCGACATCGTGGCCGGCCTCGCCGAACGGCTCATCGATCCGCGGCGGGTGGCGGCCGCCGCGACGGCCGCGGACAACGTCGAGCACCTGCCCGGTATGCCATCGGCGCAGCCGCCCTGGGGCACGCTGGGGCTCGGCGAGGCCCACGCCGGTACCGCGCTGCTGTTCGCCGAGCTGTCCCACGACGACCCGCGGTTCCGGGAGGCTGCGCACGCCCACCTGGCAGCCGCCGTCCAAGGCCTGGGCGCGCCGCCGGTACCGGGCCTGTTCGGCGGCGCCGCCTCCCTGGCGTTCGCGGCGTACGCGGCCCGGCACGGCGAGGACGACTACGCCGGCCTGCTGGCTTCCCTCGACGCCCGGGTGACCGCCCAGCTGCGCACCCTGCTCGCCGCGGAGGCGGCACGGCTGGCCGCCCGGCAGGCAGGCGTGCAGATGCGCAGCTATGACGTCGTCGCCGGTGCCACCGGACTCGGCCGCTACCTGCTGCTGCGCGGCGAACGCCACCGGGACCAGCTCGCCGACATCCTGTCCTATCTGGTGCGCCTGACCGATCCGGTGGAGGCACACGGCCACCAGGTGCCCGGCTGGTGGGTTCCCCTGGAGCCGGGCCACGGGCCGCAGTTCCCGCGCGGACACGTCAACCTCGGTCTGGCGCACGGCATCAGCGGCCCCCTCGCGCTCCTCTCGCTCGCCTGGCAGGCGGGCGTACGCGTCCCGGGGCAGCGGACGGCCCTCACCCGGATCGCCGATTTCCTGGTGTCCGGCCGGACCGAGCAGGGGCTGTGGCCCGGGGTGATCAGCTTCGACGCGCTCGTCGGCGAACAGGACCCGCACGCCGGCCACACACAAATGACCGCCTGGTGCTACGGGACGCCCGGCACCGCCCGGGCGCTCCAGCTCGCGGGCACCGCCCTGGACCGCGTGGACTGGCAGGCCCATGCAACGGACGCCGTGGGCACGGCACTTGAGCAGTCGCTGCACACCGTCACCGACAGCTCGGTGTGCCACGGCTGGGCCGGGCTGCTGCACATCGTCGGCCTGATGGCACGGGACGGCGACGACCCCCGGCCGGCCGAACGGCTGCCGACGCTGGCCTCCTCCCTCCTGGCGGCCTACGATCCCGACCTCCCCTTCGGATACCGCTATGAACGACCGCAGTTGAGCGCCGGACTCCGGCAGGCTCCCCATCGCGCCGGGTTCCTCGACGGCAGCGCCGGCATCGCTCTTGCCCTGCACGCCTACGCCAACGGCGGCTGTGCCTCCCCCTGGCATACGGCGCTGCTGGTGGCCTGAGGGGCCCGGCCACCGCGCTCTGTCCCGATGCCACGGGCCGTGCTGCGGCCCTCGAAGGGGGAACCCACCCGTGAAACAGACCGAGCAGCCCGCCCGGACGAGGCTCCGGCGGGGCCGCGCCCGTACCAAGCTGCCCCTCTCCGCCAGCGAACAACTGCTGTTCGGCGGTGCCCTGCGCTACGACACGCCGTACGTGCGGCATGAGCTGCCACTGCTGCGGATGAGCCTGTGGGCGATGGCCCGGCACCTGCCGCAGATGATCGGCGCCGTGGCCAAGGCCGCCTGGCGCGAGGACCCACGAGCGCTGGTGACGTTGCTGGCGGCCGAACTCGGGCAGGGCCTCATGCGGGCCTTCGCCCTGCTGGCCACCAACAAGGTGCTGGTGGCGCTGTTTGCGGCGGGGCCCACGCCCACCCGCCTGCGCCAGGCGCTGCCCGCCCTGGCAGCCATGGCTGCGGTCTCCATGCTGCTCGCGTTGCTGGCGGCGCTGTCGACGGCGGCCTCCGGGCAGCTGGAGCCCAAGATCGAGCGGGTCTGTACGGCCCGGTTCTACCGGGGCATGGTCCGGGTGGAGCTCGCCGCTCTCGAGGACCAGCAGATCCATCGCACGCTGGATGCCGGAAAGTTCGGTACCGACTCGATCCGTATGATGCTGAGCTCCTCCGTTCTGGTCCTCAACGCGCTGATCAGCCTGGTCGCCGCGGCCGGAGTCCTGCTCCTGCTGCATCCGCTGCTCGTCTGCACGCTGCTGCTGATCGCCGCTCCCAAGGGATGGGGCGCGGTGCTCTCCGCCCGCCGCCGGTACGAGTCGAGCCACGCCTGGCTCGAACACCGCCGCGCCATCGCCATCATCACCGAAAAGCTCACCGACCACGGGTGCGCCGCCGAGATCCGCGCGCACGGGGCCGGCCGCCTGCTGGTCACCTCGTACGAGGACATGGCCAAGACCATGGAGGGCGAGCAGCGGCGGCTGGCCCGTGCCGAGGCTGCCATCCAGACTGTCGCCTCGACCGGTTCGGGGCTGGCGTCCCTGGCCGCGTACGGCGTGCTGTGGTGGCTGCTGACCAGTGGCGGGATGCCGCTGGCCGTGGCCGGGACCGCGGTGATCGCCGTACGCTCCTCCAGCGCCGGCCTGATGTCCGTGGTCATGCAGCTCAACCGCCTCTACCAGGAAGCCATGTACCTCAAGGATTGGGAAGACGCCTGCACCACCGCCCAACGGCACGCCATCCCCTCCGGCGGGTCGCTCCTTCCGGACGCCCTGAAGGAAGTCCGGCTGGAGCAGGTCTCCTTCACTTACCCCGGCGCCACCGCTCCCGCGCTGCGCGGGGTGGATCTGACCATTCCCCGCGGCGCGGTCGTCGCCCTCGTGGGGGAGAACGGTTCGGGCAAGTCCACCTTGGCCAAGCTCATCGCCGGCCTCTATCTGCCCACCGCCGGACGCCTCCTGTGGAACGGGGCCGACATCCGCGATGCCGACCGGGAAGCGGTCTTCGACCAAGTCGCCCTGCTGGGCCAGGACTTCCCGCACTGGCCCATGACCGCCCGCGCCAATGTCCACATCGGCCGCAGCGACCAGCCCCTCGATCAGTGCCGCATCGACCGGGCCGCCGCCGACGCGGACATCGCCGATGTCATCGCCTCTCTGCCGCACGGCTGGGACAGCCTCGTCATGAAGGGCTTCGAACGCGGCACCCAGCTCTCCGGCGGCCAATGGCAGCGCCTCGGCAGCGCCCGGGCCCGCTACCGTGCCGCCCCGCTGCTGATCGTGGACGAGCCCACCTCCGCGCTGGACCCCAAAGCAGAGATCGAAGCGTTCCAGGCCCTGCGCACCCTCGCCGACCAGGGCACCACCGTGCTCCTGATCACCCACCGGCTCGCCGCCACCGCGACCGCCGATCTGATCTACGTCCTCGAGCACGGCCGCCTCACCGAACACGGCACCCACCAGCAGCTCATGGCCCTCGACGACGGCCACTACCGCTCCCTCTACGCGACCCAGGCCGCCCAGTACACCGGCTCGCCGAACGGCACTCCGCGCGCCAAGAGCAGCGGCGCGGGCAGTCCGCCCTCCTGAAACGGGCACGGTGCTGGGCCACCCGTCCGGCGCCGGGACCCAACCCCTTTACGATGTCGAAGAGTTGGCGCGCCCGGAGGTACAGCTGCGCGGGCGGCACGTCATCCCTGGCTCGTCGCTCCGGACGGCGTACGGCTCACGGAACGGCCCGCGTCCGCCGCGACGCGGGCGAAGTGGGTGGCGTCGAGGACGGCCGCCCCGCCCGGGTCGTTGTTGAAGTACGTGTAGACGTCGGCCCGGTCCGGCCAGGTGTCGGCGATCCGCCGCGTCCAGGTGGCGAGGGCCTGCCGTCCGTAGCGCGGCCAGGGTTCCGCGCGGCCCCCATGGAAGCGCAGATACCCCCAATCGGTGGTCCGCCAGAGCGGCGTCACGGGCCGGGATCCCCGGTCCGCCCAGCACAGCGCGGCGCCCCGACGCTCCAGCACCGTACGGATCTGCGCGGTCCACCACGAGTCGTGGCGAGGCTCGACGGCGACGCGCGTCCCGGCGGGGAAGCAGCCGAGGCAGGCATCCAGCAACCCGGCGTCCACGGGCAGCGTGGGCGGCAGCTGGAGCAGGACGGGGCCGAGCCGGGGCCCGAGGGAGGCGGCGTGGGACATCAGGCGCCCGACCGGCTCCTCCGGCGCGTGCAGCCGCTTGATGTGCGTCAGATAGCGGCTGGCCTTGACGGCCATCACAAACCCGTCCGGGGTCCGGTCCCGCCAGTCCGCGAAGGTCTTCTCCTCCGGCAGCCGGTAGAAGGCGGCATTGCTCTCGACGGTGGCGAACTGCCGCGCGTACTCCTCGAGCCACCGCCGCTGCGGCCGGTCCTGCGGGTAGAGGACGCCGCGCCAGTCCTTGTACTGCCAGCCGGAGGTTCCGACCAAAAGGGTCATGCCGGGATCCGTCCCCGCACCGGCCGCGCGCTCAGGTCCGCGGCCGGGCCGCGGGCCCGGGGCGGACCGTGACCTCAGCCGGGGTGAGGGCGGCGTGGTCGCCGGAGCACTCGACAACGACGCTCACCGGGGCGCCGCACGCACTGTGGCGGATGTCGAGGACCGGGCCCTTGGGGTCGGCGGTGTGCTTCTCGCCCCACTGCCTCAGCGCCACCAGCACGGGCCACAGGTCCCAGCCCTTGTCCGTCAGGCGGTACTCGTTGCGAGTGCGGCTGCCCGGGTCCTGGTAGGGGACGGTCTTCAGGATTCCGGCCGCCACCAGCTTGCGGAGCCGGTCGGACAGGACCGCCTCCGAAAGTCCCACATGGCGGCGGAAGTCGTCGAAGCGCCGGACCCCGTTGACGGCATCGCGCAGGATCAGCAGCGTCCACTTCTCGCCGACCACGTCGAGCGTGCGCTGGACCGAACAGTTCTCCGTGCTCATCTCGAGCCACTTCATGCCGCTCATCCGGCTCATGATGCCGCTCCTCCCGCTCATGCCGCCAGGATAGGCCCTCTGGCTTCGTCATTGACAGTCAGCTGCGCGCACAGCTAGCTTCGGCCCCAGCTAGCTTCATTTGACGAAGTCAGATGGGAACGAGGAGGCGCAGCACCATGGGAAGGTCACGCACATACGAGTGGGCGGACCCCGCGATCTCGGCGGCCGCCGTCGGGCAGCGCACGGGCCTGGAGTTCCTGCGGGAGATCGCCTCCGGACGCCTGCCCGGTCCCCCGATCGGCGCGACCGTGGACTTCGCCTTCGAAGGGGCCGAGCACGGACGCGCGGTGTTCTCGCTGGTGCCGGGCGAGGAGCACTACAACCCCATCGGCAGCGTGCACGGCGGGATCTACGCCATCCTGCTCGACTCGGCGGCGGGATGCGCCGTGCAGTCCACGCTGCCCCAGGGCATGGCGTACACCTCGCTCGACCTGACCGTGAAGTTCCTGCGTCCGATCACCGTCGACACGGGCACGGTCCGCGCCGTGGGCACCGTCGTCAGCAGCGGCCGCCGCACCGCGCTCGCCCAGGCCCAGCTGGTCGACGCCTCGGACCGCCTGCTCGCCCACGCCACCAGCAGCTGCATGCTCTTCCCCGTACCTGCCGCCTGAGCCGCACGCCCGGGCGCCACCGCGATTCCTCCTTCACCCGCCCGCCTGTCCTTCCTCGACGAGCAAGTGGCGCGGCCCGCGAAGTACGGGGCTGCGCCGGTACGGGGGCGGGTCCTCGACCAGGCGGGGCTGGTGGAGGTGCTGAAGGAGCGCGGTCAGGGCGATCTCGGTTTCCAGGCGGGCGAGTGGTGCGCCGAAGCAGCTGTGGATGCCGCCGCCGAAGCCGAGGTGCTGGTTGTCCTCGCGGGTCGGGTCGAAGCGGTCGGGGTCGCGGAACCGCTGGGGGTCGCGGTTGCCGGAGGCGAGCACCAGGATGAGGGGGGCTCCCTTGGGGATGGTGACGCCGGCGACCTCGATGTCGACCAGCGGGGTGCGCTGCGGCAGCATCTGGACGGGCGGCTCGTAGCGCAGCAGTTCCTCGACGGCCGTCGGCATCAGTGCGGGGTCCTCGCGCAGCCGCGCCAGCTGCTCAGCGTGGCGCAGCAGGGTGAGGACTCCGTTGGTGATCAGGTTGACGGTCGTCTCGTGCCCGGCGATGAGCAGCAGGACCGAGTTGGTCATGATCTCCAGCGGTGTGAGCCGATCGTCGGTGCCCTCGCCGGGGCCGGCGGCGAACGCGGAGAGCATGTCGTCCGACGGGCGGGTACGGCGCTGGTCGGCGAGCCCGCCCAGATACAGCCCCATCGCCTGGCGGGCCTCCTGGGCCGCGTGTTCCCGCTCCTTGGGGTCCTCGCCCGGGGTGGGGTCGAAACCGGCGACGATGGCGTCCGCCCACTGGCTGAACTGCGGCTGGTCCTCGGTCGGTACGCCCAGCAGATGGCAGATGGCGGTGACGGGGAGCGGGTAGGCGAAGTCGTCGACGACATCGATGCGGTCCTTGTCCCGGCAGTCGTTGAGGAGGTCCTGGACGATCCGGGTCATCTCGCCGTGCATGGCGTCGATCCGGCCCGGGGTGTGCGGTGGACCGAAGGGGCGCATGGCCAGGCTGCGCAGCCGGTGGTGTGCGGGGTCGTCGAGCCCGATGAAGGACGGCGGCAGTGCGCTCGCGGCCGCGACCTCTTCCGGTGCACTGCGGTTGCGGCGGTCGGAACTGATCCGCGGGTCGTGGAGCAGAGCCGTGATCTCGTGGTACGTGCCGACCAGGTAGCTGCCGTCCTCCTGCCGTGCCACTCCCACCTCGCGCAGCTCGGCGTAGAGCGGATAGGGGTCGGGGCGGCCGGCGTAGTCGGTGATCCGGTGGAACAGGGTGTCCGCAGTGTCCGCGGCCATGGGCGGGGGCTCCTCATCGCTCTGCATCGCTAGGGAGTGACGGGCCTCAGCGGGCCGGGTGCACCAGCTTCAGGCGCCGGTCCGGCAGGTGGCCGGTGAGGGCGACGGTCGGACCGTGCGAGAGCACCTGCGGGTCCGGTACGTCGGAGGGGACGGGGGCGAGGGCCTCGATCTGGTCGGCGGCTCCCGGTCCGGGCGGGAACGGCGCCGCCGTCTCGATCATGCGCGCGTAGTACTCCAGCGACTTGGCCTGGTTCACGCTCACCGCCGCGGTGACACGCCCCTGGTAGCCGTAGACAGCGACCAGACGCGCTTCTTCCACCGCGCCCTGGGCGATGACCACCTGGTCGGAGAAGTGGGCACGCCGACAGACTTGATGTTGAGGCCGAACTGGCTCGACCAGAAGGCCGGTACGGTCAGGTGCGGGCGTCTGCGCGGGCCGGGGCTGACCATGTTGTGGGCCGCGACGTCGGCCTGCGCGACCGCGTTGCCCCAGTGCTCCAGAGAGAGCAGCTGGTACTCGAAAAGCGGGTGCGGGAAGCGGGCCACATCGCCGGCCGCGAAGATGTCGTCGGTGACGATCCCGTACATGTCGAAGGCCCGGCATCCGGCGTCGCAGGTCACCCCGCGCGGGCCGGCCGCGAGCCCCGATTCGGCCAGCCACTCGGTGTTACGGACCGCACCCAGCGCGACCACCGCGATGTCGGTGTCGACCCGTGTGCCGTCGGAGAACCGCGCACCGGTGAGCCGCCCGTTGCCCTCCAGGGCGGTGACCGTGACCCCGCAGCGCAGATCGACCCCGTGCGCGCGCTGCAACGTCGCGGCGAGGGCGCCCAGCGTTCCGCCCAGCGCGCCGACCAGAGGCGCCGGACCCCGCTCCGCGACCGTCACCGCCACGCCGCGCTCCCGGCAGGCGGAGGCGATCTCCGAACCGGTGAAGCCGGCGCCGATGACCAGGACCCGCCGCGGCCCGGCGTCGAGGCGCTCGGCCAGACGGGCCGCGTCGTCGCTCGTCCGCAGGGTGAACACCCCGTCCAGGGCGGCCTCGGCCGGGTCCGGCCAGGGCCGGGCGCGGGTTCCGGTGGCGATCAGCAGCCGGTCGAAGGGCACCTCCTCGCCATCGGCGAGGAGTACCCGCTTGCCGACCGGGTCGAGTCCGGTGGCCCGCACGCCGATCTTCCACTGCGCGTCCACCGCACGGCGCTGCGGCAGCCCGGTGTGCTGCGCGGGTACCTTCCCGAGCAGCACCTGCTTGGACAACGGCGGCCTGTCATAAGGGGGATACGGCTCCTCCCCGACCAGGGGCAGCGTGCCGGCGAACCCCTCCGCACGCAGCGTCTCCGCGGCCCGCAGCCCGGCGAGAGACGCGCCGACGATGACGATCCGGCCGTCACGTGGTTCACCGGTCACGTGGTTCACCGCCCACCGACACCCGCCTCCTCCCCCACGAGGATCGCCTGCACCGGGCATGCCGCCGCGGCCCGGCGCACCCGTTCGTGCTGCCCTTTGGGGACGACCGGGGTGTACATCAGGGCCTCCTCGCCATGCATCGTGAACACCTGGGGGGCGAGGAACGCGCACTGCGCGTAGCCCTGACACCGATTGAGATCGACGACGACGTTCATCCCGGGCCACTCCTCCCACCGCCGCACCCGTCGTCTCCGTCCTACCTCCGGACGGGACGCGGTGCAGTCGGTGCCGGTCCATCGGAGGGTGTGCGCAGGGTTCGCGTCATGGCGGAGCCTGCGGCCGGCGGAGGAGGGGACTCCACGGCGGCGGTACGGCGGGGATCCGGCACCCCGAGTCGCGGTCACCTTTCCGATGAAACAGGATGAAAAGCCCCGCCAGAGGAGGTCCGCCAGTGTCCGCTCCCCACATCCCGTCCCGGGCGCCCACAGCCGCCGTTCTCCGGGAGCGCGGCCCCGACCCGGTGAAGATCACCCTGTCGGTCAACGGGACCGACCACGCCTTCGAGGTCGAGCCGCGGGTGAGCCTCCTGGACGCGTTGCGTGAACGCCTGGACATGACGGGTGCGAAGAAAGGGTGTGACCAGGGCACGTGCGGTGCCTGCACGGTGTGGGTCGACGGGCGGCGCGTGCTGGCCTGCCTCACGCTGGCGATCACCTGCGAAGGGCACGAGGTGACCACCATCGAGGGCCTGGCCGAGGGCGACGAACTGCACGCCATGCAAAGCGCCTTCATCGAGCAGGACGCCTTCCAGTGCGGCTACTGCACCCCCGGCCAGATCATGTCCGCGGTGGCCCTGCTCAAAGAGGGACATGCCTCCGACGACGCCGAGATCAGCGAGTGGATGAGCGGCAACATCTGCCGCTGCGCCGCTTACCCCCACATCCGGGCCGCCGTCCGTACGGTCCGCGACCAGACCTGAGGAGACCCGTAGTGCGGCCCATCAGTTACTCCCGCGCCAGCGCCGTCGCCGACGCGGTCGCCGCCGTCGCCGCCGACCCCACCAGCGACTTCCTGGCCGGCGGGACCACCGAGGTCGACCTGCTGCGGCAGAACGTGCTGCTGCCGCGCCGGCTCGTGGACATCAACGACCTGCCCCTCACCCAGATCGAGGACCGTCCCGACGGCGGCCTGTACATCGGCGCCCTGGCCCGGATGAGCGACGTGGCCGAGGCCGCCGCCGTACGGGAGCGCTACCCCATGGTCGCCCAGGCGCTCGTGCTCGGCGCCTCCGCGCAGCTGCGCCATATGGCCAGCATGGGCGGCAACATGATGCAGCGGGTGCGCTGCGGCTACTTCCGCGACGCGACGTCACCGTGCAACAAGCGTGACCCGGGCAGCGGCTGCAGCGCCCTCGACGGCTTCAACCGCGGCCACGCCGTTCTCGGCGTCAGCGATCACTGCATCGCCACCCACCCGTCGGACGTCGCCGTACCGCTGATGGCCCTGGCGGCCCGTATCCATACGGAGGGCCCGCACGGCCGCCAGGTCTACCCGATCGACGATTTCTTCCTGCTGCCCGGCGGCACCCCCCACCTGGAGCACCCGCTGGAACACGGTGAGCTGGTGGTGGGAATCGAGGTCCCCGGCACGCTCACGGCCCGTACGTCCCTGTACCTGAAGGTCCGCGACCGCGAATCGTACGAGTTCGCCCTGTCCTCCGTCGCCGCCGCGGTGACCTTGGAGGACGGTGTCATCAGCGACGTACGGCTCGCCCTGGGCGGCATCGCCACCAAGCCGTGGCGGGCCCACCGGGCGGAGGAGGTGCTGCGCGGGGCACCCGCCAACACCGAGATCTTCCAACGGGCGGCCCGCGAGGAACTCGCCCCCGCCCGCACCACGCCGCTCAACGCCTTCAAGGCCGAGCTGGCCCAGCGGACCGTGGTCCGGGCTCTGGAGACCCTCACCACCAGGGAGGGCCGGTCATGACCACTTCGACCCTCGCGATCGGGCAGCCCACCGACCGGGTGGACGGCCGCCACAAGGTCACCGGTGGCGCGCACTACTCCGCGGACATGCTGCTCGGCAACATGGCGTATGCCGTCCTGGTCGGCGCGCGCGTGGCGAACGGCCGGATCACCGGCATCGACACCGCCGAGGCCCTGCAGGCCGACGGCGTGCTTGCCATCCTCACCCACGAGAACCTGCCCAAGGCCGCCGCCCAGCCCCCGCTGCTGCCTTCCCTCGCCGGCATGCCCGCCCCCGGCCAGACCTTCTTCCCCCTCCAGAGCGAGGTCGTGCACTACACGGGACAGCCCGTCGCCATCGTGGTCGCCGACACCCTGGAACGCGCCCAGCACGCGGGCGCGCTGATCCGTGTCTCCTACCAGGAGAAGCCCGCGGTCACGACGCTCGACCAGGCGCGGGAGGCGGCGTACGAGCCCGAGGCGATCTTCGGGGGCTTCGTCCCCGGCCGGAGCGAACGCGGCGACATCGAGGCCGGACTGGCGCAGGCCGAGGTACGCATCGACGCCACCTACACCTATGCCGCGAACCACCACAACCCCATCGAGCCGTCGGCCACCACCGCGTCCTGGGACGGTGACCAGCTCACCCTCTACGACGCCACGCAGGGGGTGGCGGCCACCCAGCTCACCGTCGCGGCGCTGCTCGGCCTGACGCCCTCCAAGGTGCGCGTCCTGTCCCACTACGTCGGCGGCAGCTTCGGCTGCAAGGCCATGATCTGGGCGCATCCCGCGCTGGCCGCGCTCGCCGCCCGCCAGGTCGGACGCCCCGTCAAACTCGCCCTCACCCGTGAGCAGATGTTCACGTCCGTCGGCCACCGGGAGGAACAGGAGCAGCGGCTCACACTGGGCGCGGACAAGGAGGGCCGGCTCACCGCGCTGCGGCACCACAAACTCTCGCCCACCTCGCACTTCGACAACTGGGCCGAGCCCTCCCTCGGCGTCGCCTCGCAGATCTACGCCTGCCCGAACTACGAGGGCGTGTACCGGCTGATCCGCGCCCACACCATGACTCCCACCTTCATGCGGGCCCCCGGCGAGGCGACCGGCATGTTCGCGCTCGAAAGCTCGATGGACGACCTGGCCCACCAACTGGGCATCGACCCGATCGAACTGCGCCTGCGCAACTACACCGACGCCGACCCCACCACCGGCAACCCCTGGTCCAGCACCGGACTCAAGGAGTGCTACCAGCGCGGCGCCGAACGCTTCGGCTGGCACCGGCGCACCGCCGAACCCCGCTCCCACCGCGACGGCAAGTGGCTCATCGGCTACGGCATGGCCACCGCGGGCTATCCCGTCTACGGCCCGAACAACCCCCAACGCGCGCGGGCCCGTCTGTACTCCGACGGCACCGCCGTCGTCCAGGCCGCCACACCCGACTTCGGCACCGGCGTCGCCACCGTCATGACCCAGGTGACCGCCGACGCCCTCGGCCTCCCCTTCGAGCGCTGCCGCTTCGAGGGCGGTGACACCACCCTTCCCACCATCGCCGCGGCGGTCGGCTCCTCGGGAGCCGGAATGATCAGCGCCGCCGTCCACACCGCGGCCACCAATCTGCGCAACCAGCTCATCGCCCAGGCCGTCGCGGATGCCCAGTCCCCCCTCCACGGCGCCGATCCCGCCACCATCGCCGTACGAGACGGCCGCATGATGCTGCGCGACGCCCCCGGGACCGGGGAAAGCTACGGCGATCTGCTGCACCGCAACTTCCTGCCCGACGTCGAAGCGGCCGGCTCCTGGTCCCCGTCCCCCGAGAGCACCCGCTACGGAATGATGGCGTTCGGCGCCCAGTTCGCCGAGGTGGCCGTCGACCCGGACCTCGGCCTCGCCCGGGTCCGCCGCATGGTCGGTGCCTTCGCGCCCGGCCGGGTCCTCAACCCCAAGACGGCCCGCAGCCAGCTGATGGGCGGGATGCTCTGGGGCCTGGGCCAGGCCCTCCTCGAAGCCAACTACATGGATCCGCGCCGCGGCCGCTGGGTCGCCTCGAGCCTCGGCGACTACCTCGTACCGGTCAACGCCGACGCGCCCGAGGTGGAGGTTGAACTCGTCGAAGTGGACGACAAGATCGTCAACCCCCTCGGCGTCAAGGGCGTCGGCGAGGTCGGCCAGGTCGGCGCCGCCGCGGCCATCGCCAACGCCATCCACCACGCCACCGGACGCCGCATCCGCAAGCTGCCCATCGGCATCGAGGATCTGCTTTGAACCCTCCCCCAGCCAAAGCAGGGGGATCCCTGGCTCACGTTGGCTGCGGGTCGGCGACCAACAGCTCTTACACGATCAACACCAGCCGGGACGGAACCTGCCCGGTTTCCTGCCCTGCTCCGCAGGAGTCCGATTCCTCCCCGGCCTGAAGGCCGGGGCATCCTCGGAGGTTTCAGGTGAGACCCTCCGCCGAGCCGCCCGGATCAGGGAGCGAGGACCTTGTCCACGAACTGGTGCAGGTGGGTGAGTGTGCGGGCGATGCGCTCCTCCAGAGTGAGTGACTCCTCATAGCGCAGCAGTCCGGTCTGCTTCTTGCCGCGGAGGTAGAGGGGACAGGCCAGGTCGGCACAGAAGTAGGCGCCTACGGTGTTGCCCTGGCGACCGGAGGTGCCGGCCTTGGGTGCGGCGAGCAAGGAGACCCCCGATCCCGGGTGGCCGGTCAGGCATATCGCGCAGGCAGTGGTCTTGGTGAAGCTTCTGCCGACGCGCTGCGGGGTGCGGAGCGTGACGCCGACGAGATCACCTGCGCGCTCCGTGACGACATAGCCGCGATCGGGTGCGCCCGGGTCGCGCCAGCCCAGGTAGTCCAGGTCGGACCAGGGAAGGTCGGGCAGTTCCCTCGGCAGGCTGATCCGCCGTGCCTCGCCCTTTGAGCAGTTCACAAAGGAAGCACGGATGTCTTTTTCGCCGATGGGTTCCATGGCTGCGGAAGCTAACACGCCAACACGGTGCGGGTCGCAGGATTATTGCGCCGTGCGACGGCCGGCGGCCGGCGGTCGGCGGCCGCACCCGACGCGCGAATTTGCCCCAGGCCCGGGGCGGTGTGCGACAGTGGGCCCTCCCGGTCGGCCGGGCGCGCCGTGTGCGCAGCCGCTGCCGGGAACCCCCTACTTCACACCGACGGTTCCGGCCGCGCTCGCGCGTGTCCGGGCTGTCACCTCCCGTTACGTCCTTCCCCAGAGAGCAATGCAGGCAACGACCCTCGTCCCCCGGACCGCAGACCTGTTCCACCAGGGCCTGGAGCGCCAGGCCGGTTCCGCCCTGCTGCGTTTCGGCGCCGCACGGCAGCGCCCGGCCGGCCGGATCGGCTGGTCCGGCGACGGCGCCGCAGCCTGGCTCGACGAGGCCCGCGGGCACGTGTGGAGCGTCGGGGAACCGGCTGCCGCCGCCGGCCTCGTCCTGCGCGCCGCGCATGAACTCCCCGGACACGTACGGGAGTTCACCGGGCCCCGCGGCACCGACGCCCTGGCCGGCCGCCATCTGCCGGTGACCGGAGCCGTGGAGTGGGTCTTCCGCTGGACGATGGAGGAACCGCCCGTCCAGCGGGCGGAGGAGCGGGTGGTCGCACTCGAGGAGTCCCACCACGAGGAACTGCTCGCCTTCCTCACCGCGCACAGCCCGGCCCACTCGACCGGCCCCGGCTCCTTTGGCGTCAGCCTGTGGGCCGGCATCCGCGACCCGGACGGGCGGCTGGTGGCCTGCGGCGCGATGAGCAGCCTGCGGGACAGCGGCGCACCGCTGATGGCGTCCGTCGCCACGGATGCCGGCCTGCGAGGTCAGGGCCTCGGCGCGGCCCTGACCGCGTGGCTGACCCGGTACGCCGTACGCAGGCACGGGTACTGCACGCTGTGGCAGCTCGCCGACAACACCCCCGCCGAGCGCCTCTACACCCGCCTCGGCTACCGCAACGAGGACCCCTGTGTGGCGGCACGCATCGCCGCGTAGTGACCGGCGACGCCGGCATCGGTGCGTGCTGCCCGGCCTCAACGCGGCGCGGCGGGAGCGTCACCGCTGACGGCATGCAGATAGAGGAGCAGCGTGTCGAGCGTGAAGTACGAGCTGTAGGAGACGTCGGGAAGGTCGCCGCCCGTGTGGTAGCCGCCGATCACGCCGATGAGGGCGTAGCCGGTGACATCCCGTACCAGGAAGGGCCCGCCGGAGGTGCCGCCGATATAGCCCGCGCAGGCGATCTCCAGGAAAGTGCCCGGGGCGGCCGGGTCGGTGCTGGTGTAGCGGTGGGTGGCGGAGGTGCAGTCCAGTGGTTTGGGGTGGGTGGTGTCACTGTTGCCGGGGTAGCCGATGAGCCGTACCTCATGGTGGCGGTAGCCCGGGTAGGGACGGAGGTCGTAGCCGCCGGTCACCTCCTCCACCGCGGCCCCGTCCTTGCGCGCTGCGAGGCGGACGACCGCGTAGTCCCAGCGGGCGCCCGCGTTCGTGCCGAGGTCGTAGTACCGCTGGTCGATGTAGATCCGGTCGACGGGGAAGATCCCGTACGGCTTGACTCCGTCGTGGTACTGCGGCACGAACGACAAATTTCGCTTCGGGTCGGGAGAACGCAGGCAGTGTGCGGCGGTGACCACGAGGTCGCGGTGCGGGCTGCGGACGACCGTTCCGCCGCAGAACCGGCCGGTGTTGCTGCCGTCCGTCCAGAAGAAGGTCCCTACCTGGGGCAGGCCGTCGAAGGGATGGCTCGGCGGAACGGGGTCCGCGGCCGGGCGCGCCACCCGCGATCCCCAACCCCCCTCGCCCGAGGCAGGTTTGGCGGCTCGCATCCGCTGCGGGGTCCAGTACCCGTCATCCGACCTCGCCGCGCGATCCGGCCTGCCGACGGCGTGCGCAAGCGGTCCGGGCAGGAGGACGAGCGGCAGGACGAGAAGCAAGGTGGCGGCGAACGGCAGGGTGATCAGGGCACGTACGGCAAACGGTCTGCGCATGGACGAAGTCCTTTCGCGGGCGCGGCGTACGGGGGGCAGGTGACTTTCGTGGGCGCGGCGTACGGGAGGGACGAGGCATGTGCGAGGCGCGAGGACATGGTCGTACGGCGGGAGGCGTGTGGCGAGAGGGCGGGGCGGGAAACGGGCGATCGGGGCCTGGAACGGCGCTCTGGAGCGTCACCCTGGTGGCGGCGCTTCGGCTATCGGCGGGCCGGCCTCACCCACGCCCGCCCAGCCCCGCCAGCGACGCGGCGCGGGAGAGCAGGTCGACGAGCATCGTGCTGGTGAGCTTGCCGGTGAAGGTGTTGCGCTGGCTGGGGTGGTAGCTGCCCAGGACGTGCAGGGGCCGCCCGCCGCCGGCGCCGGCCAGGGTCAGATGGACACCGTGACCGAATGAGGGCCGCGGGCGAGGAAGTTGCCATCCCGCGTCGCCGAGGACGGGCAGCAGGGCCTGCCAGCCGAAGGCGCCAAGAACGACCACGGCCTTCAGGCTCGGGCCGAGGAGTTCCAGTTCCTTCGCCAGCCATGGTCGGCAGGTGCTCCGCTCGCCCGGCGTCGGCCTGTTCTGCGGCGGGGCGCAATGGACGGGTGCCGTGATCCGTACCCCGTACAGCTCCAGCCCGTCTCCCCGATGCGTCGCCTCGGCCTGGGAGGCGAGACCGACGGCATGCAGCGCGGCGAAGAGAAAGTCCCCGGAGGCGTCCCCGGTGAACATACGCCCCGTACGGTTGGCGCCGTGCGCGGCAGGCGCCAGCCCGACAACCGCCAGCGCGGCGTCCGACGGACCGCATCCCGGTACGGGCTTCGCCCAGTACTCCCAGTCCCGGAACGCCGCACGCCGAGTGGCACCGGCCTGCTCCCGCCATGCGACGAGTCGGGGGCAGGCCCGGCACCGGATCAGGCGCGCGTCGAGCTCGTCCAGCCTGCCGGAGCGCGCCGCCATCTGCGCCGGATATGCCGGATCGCTGACGGGCGGGCGCGCGCCCGCCTCCCCGGGGCTCTGCATCCCACCACGCTAGCTTCGGGCAGCGGGAGAGGCCCGCCCGTCACACCGTGTCCCACCGCAAGCTCTTCGCTGCATGACGCCTCGCGATGTCTACTCCTCTCCTGGTTACGCTGCCACCGTCAACAACAGGGAGATGCCGCAGTGAGCCAGTACTTCGACTTGGGTGACCAGACACTGTGGAACCCGTCCAACGGCGCATCCCGACTGTTCTTGCGCCAGGTCGCCGTCTTCGAAGCCGAACTGGATTTGCCGTCCGGCATCGGCCCGATGCAGGACGACCAATGCCAGATCGACCCGACCGCCTTCCACGCTTTCGCAGAGGCCCTGCTGGTGAGGCACCGCAGGACGAGCCACGCCGTCATGATCGCCCTCTCGGACGGCTTCGTCGCCACGGTGCTCGTCCTCGCCGAACGGGCAGGCATCGAGGTGGACTGGTCGCCTGCTGAGCCCACCACGCAAGACGGGCCCACAGATGTCCAGGTCCCCGTCCCACCGTCGGCCGCGACAGCCGCCGCGGAAGCACGGCCGGCCACCCTTCGGCAGAAGTCACGCGAACTGGAGCGGTTCATGGCGTGGTGAGCCACCCGCATTGCGCGGCCGGCGATGACCTCGCGGAACGCGTCGACCGCGGCCCGCAGGGGCTCCACGACCTCACCCTGAATCTCATGCGGTGATGAGACGCCCCGTCAGGTCGTCGGCCGTCTGACCGTACGCGGTGACCTCCGGAGTCTCCGCCTACCCCAGGTAGAGAGCCGCCAGGCGTGGCATCCGACGAGTCATGTCGTCTTGGTCGTCGAAGTCGAAGTCCCCCGTGGGTTCCAGCTCCGGGTACCGGATAGTCAAGGCGTCGTCAGGGAGTTGCTTGCCGGTCGCCGCGATGTGTGCGTTCCAGGCGATGCCCAGGACTTCCTCACAGTCGAGATCCATTCCTTCGGCCGCTGAGGCTCGCACGACGGGCAGTTCTGCGAGGGCGTCAGGATCGGCGACGATGCGCTCGAAGACCTCGCGCCCCTGCGCGATCAACCAGCCGCGGAAGTAGTCGAAGCCGTCGTCGGAGCATCCGCCATTGATCACGTAGGCAGCGGCCCACAGAGGATTCGTGTAGGAGTCGGTCATCAGGTCCCACAACACCTGCTCAGCCGCAACGATCTCCTCGGCCGGCCAGGTGGCCAGCAGCGAGGTTGCCTGGCGGGCGACCGCTTCTCCGTCGTTCGGGTCCAACGCCTGGTTTCGGCCTGCCTCGATGAGCTGCCAGAACTCGTCTTTGGTCATGCCGCCAGAGCATGCCACCTGGCACTGACACGGCATCGGTCCCGGCCCCGGCCCCGGGAGGTCAGCCAACTTCGCGCGGTCAAGAATGGGCCCCGGTGCCAGGCCCGTGGCCTGGACACCGGGGCCGATTTCTCTTACTTCTCGCCGCCTCCGCCGCCGCCGACGCTGTTGTTGCAGCCCATGCTCGAGCCGATCCCGGTCGACTGCGAGCCCGCGGGGCCCTCGCCGTTGAGCGCGTTGCCCAGCAGGCCGTCGGCGATGCCGACCTCGCCGAGGACGTCAACGTTCAGGTCGTGCGACCGGCACGAGCTACCCGACTTGATGTTCCATGAGTCGCCGCCCTTCCCGCCGCCGTACTTGCCGCCTTCGGCGGAGGCGGAGCCGGCGCCGAGGATGCCGACGCTGCCGAGGACGGCCACCACAACGGCAGCCTTACGAAGTGTGCGCATTTCTTCTCCGGTGGATTGAACGGATGCGATCGGTGACCGATCGACTTCGTACGGTTATGGAAGGCTAATACGAAATACCCCATAACCACTCAGTGACGCGCCGGATCTCGTGCGTGTCGCGAACGAGTACCGGCCCTGGGGTCACCCGCCCACGAGGCCGAGCAGCTCGCCAAGGGAAGAGTCGTCGGCGACCTTCCCCTGCGACTCCCCGCGCATGGGGTCCTTGCCCATCGGGGCATCGGAGACGTCCGCCCCGACACGCGAACCGGGGTCCGCGCCGTCATCAGCGGCGGCAGTGGCCGCGCTGCCGAGCAGGGCAGCGGTGGCCAGGGTGACTGCGAAGAGCGTGGTACGGATACGCATGGATCCTCCTGAAAGCAGAGACAGTGATCAGCCTCTGACTTCCCGTCACCGCCTCCGCGATGTGACGTGTGCGCAAAGATCACCACACTGGCCCCTTGCGCAGCCTGTTCACGATCCATCGGACAGGCCGCAATCCCGGTATGGGGACAGGGGGTTGTACGGCGTGGGGTGAAGGTCACCGCACCCCACCGGGGAAGCGGATGCCCCCGCTTCCGCCGCGTCACGGCTTCTCGAGGAACTCCAGGATCATGCGGTCGAGTGCGGCGGCGTGAACGAAGGGCATGGCGTGGTGGGAGAGGCCGGGGAGTACGGCGGTCTCTGCGTGCGGCAGGTGACGGCGGGCTGCCGCCTCGACGCGGCGGCTGTCGTGCACCCGACTGTCCCCGGCGAGCAGCACCAGCGTCGGCACGGTCGAGCCCCGCAGCTGCCGGGGCCGCGGGCGTTTGCCCGTGATGACCTTCGTGTGCGGCAACTCGGCGGCGAGACCGTTCAGTTCCCGCCACGCGGAGTCGACCTCCGCGCCGCGGGTTTCCCAGGCGAGGAATGCTCCGGCCCGTTCCGCCGTGGGCCGGACAAGCAGGGGAAGGGCGCGCAGCAGGTACCCGGCCTTGTATCCGGCGAAGCACTGGGTGGGGTCGAGGAGGACGAGCTTGCGGATGTGTTGCGGTGCGCGCAGCGCGTACGTGAGGGCGATCCAGGCACCGTAGGAGTGCCCGCACAGATCGGCGCGCCCCAGGCCCGGTTCGAGGCCCGGTTCCGGGCCCAGGCCCAGGCCCAGGCCGTCGAGCACGCCGTCCAGCCAGTCATGAAGGTCGTCGACGGAGCGCATCGGGCGCTCGCCGCGCAGGCTGCGGCCTGCCTCGCCGATCCGGTCGATGGCGTAGATCCGTCGCGTACGGGCCAGGCCGGCCACGTTCGCGAACCAGACCGTCGAGGTGGTGCCGCCACCGTGCAGCAGCACCAGCGGCGCTCCGTCCTCGGGACCGCACGCGGTGACCCTGGTCGTGCCGTACGGCGACGTGAGGTCCATCCGGTCGACGGGCACGGGCCAGCGGGCGAGGACGGCGTCGTAGGCGGCGAGGAAACGCGTCAGGTCTTCGGTCACTGGAGTCCCCCAGGGGAGATGTATCGCTGAGCAAGTATCTCGCCGAGCGAGATACTATGCCACCGTAGCGACCAGTCGAGGCAGAGCGGAACGGCATGGACGACACAGAGCCCGGCCTGCAGGTGGTGCATCAACTGCGTGCGGTCACCGTCGAACTCGACCTGCTCGGAGGGGAGTTCGCGCAGCGCAATGGGCTGCATCCGACCGACCTGCGCGCCCTGATCTGTTTGCTGGACGCGGCGCGGTCGCACACTCCCGCGACGCCGGGTTGGCTCGGCGGGCAGCTGGGTCTGAACTCCGCCGGCACCACGGCCCTTGTCGACCGGCTGGAAGGGCTCGGGCACGTACGGCGGGTACGGGACAGCCGGGACCGGCGCCGGGTGCTGCTTGAGGTGGATGAACGGGCGGTTGCCCTCGGAGAGTTGTTCTTCGGTCCGCTCATTACGGAAATCGTCGCGGCGATGCGGAACTTCACCGAGTCGGAGGGGGAAGCCATCCAGCGATTCCTGCGGACGATGCGGGAGATTGCCGTCGCGCAGCGGGGTCCCTCGTGAGTGCGGCGGGGGTTCGCCCGTAAGCCCCGCGGGCATCGCAGGCTCAGGCGCGGGGCGGGGCGTCCTCGGCAGGTTCCGGTTGTACGGTGCCGGTTGCCCGGCCGGTGACCGCTTCGGGCATGTCGGGCTCGTGCAGTGTGCGGAGGAAGAGCCAGCCGAGGGCGGGCAGGGCGATCAGCGGTGTGAGGGCGGTCTGCAGGGAGGTGGAGTCGGCGATGGCGCCGAGGAGGGGGCTCGCCAGGCCGCCGATGCTGACGGTCAGGCCCAAGGTGACGCCGCCGGCGGTGCCTACGCGCTGGGGCAGGTAGTCCTGGCCGAGGGTGACGTGCAGGGAGAAAGGCACGTACAGGCCGACCGACGTGAGGGCGACGCACACATACAGCAGCGGACCGGGGACGAAGACGACGCCGGCGACGGCGAGGACAGTCAGGGCGTAGGACCACCGGACGACGGTGATACGGCCATAGCGGGTGGCGAGCTTTCCTCCGGCCACCGTGCCCGCGGCGCCACCCAGGTAGAGCACGAACAGGGCGGCCGTGCCGGAGACGGCTCCTCCGGCGGTGCGTTGACGCACGTACAGGGAGAGGAACGCGCTCAGGCCGACGAAGACGATCGAGCGGCACACGATGGCCCCGGAAAGTTTGATGAAGGACGGCCAGTCGTCCCTGCCGGTGGCCTGGCGCGCGGCCGCGGTCGCAGCAGCGGGTGCGGTGACCGCCCGCCGCGCGGCCACGCAGAGCACCGCGCCGGCGAGGGCGGGGACGGCCAGCAGCGGCGAGGCGGGCAGACCGCCGATCGCGATGACGGCGGAGACCAGCAGCGGGGCGGCGGCGAAGCCAAGGTTGCCGCCGAGGGAGAACCAGCCCATCGCGGTGTGACTCCCACGGCTGGCGTGGCGTGCCACTCGGGCAGCCTCAGGGTGGTAGGCGGCGACGCCGATTCCGGATACGGCGACCACAGCCAGGGTGAGGGCGTAGGAGCCGCTGATGCCGCTCAGAGCGACGCCGACGCCGGCCGCCAGCGTGCTCAGCGGCAGCAGCCACGGCATGGCCCACTTGTCGGTGAGCGCCCCGAACAGCGGCTGCACCACGGAGGACAGCAGGGAGGCGGCCAGTACGATCCCGGACGCGGCCGCGTAGGTGTAGGCCCGCTCGGCGACGAAGAACGGCACCAGCGCGGCCACCGCTCCCTGGTAGATGTCCACGCAGGCGTGCCCCAGGGACAGCAGCGTCATGGGCCCGGTGCGCGAGGTCCGATGCGCTGACGGAGGCGTTGTGGGATGCGTTGAGGGATGCGTTGAGGGATGCGTTGAGGGATGCGCTGACATATTCGCTGACGGATGCGTGGTCACCTCCGCATCCTCGCCACCGCACCGCATGGCGCGCTTCCGATAAAGTGCCAAGGTATGCCGGATATCCGCCACACTCCCGAGGCGCCCACCCGCACCCTGACGCTGGCCCCGGGAGAGCGCATCGACGCGCACCGCCACGACAACCACCAGATCGTCTACGCGGGTTCCGGTGTCCTGGCCGTCACCACCGACGCGGGCACCTGGTTCGCTCCCGGCAACCGCGCCATCTGGGTGCCCGCCGGCTGCGTCCACGCCCATCGCGCGCGAGGCCACCTCGAGTTGCACCTGCTCGGCCTGCCCGCCGACACCAATCCCCTCGGCCTGGACGCCCCGACCGTCCTCACCATCAGCCCTCTGCTGCGCGAACTGATCCTCGCGGCCACCCGTGGTCCCCACACCGACAGTCCCGAGCGGCTGCGCCTGCGTGCGGTTCTCCTCGACCAGCTGCGGGCCTCCCCGCAGGAACCGCTACAGCTGCCCGCCCCCACCGACCCCCGCCTCACCGCCGTGTGCGACCTCTTGCACCACAACCCCGCGGACCCGCGCACCCTGGCTGCCCTGGGAGCCACCGCGGGAGCCGGCGAACGCACCCTCAGCCGCCTCTTCCGCCGCGAACTGGGCATGACCTTCCCGCAGTGGCGCACCCAGCTGCGCCTCTACCACGCCCTTCGCATGCTGGCCGACGAGATGCCGGTGACCAGCGTGGCCCACCGGTGCGGCTGGTCCTCCACCAGCGCCTTCATCGACGTCTTCCGCCGCGCCTTCGGCTACACCCCCGGCACCCACAACCGCCGTCCCTGACCTGCTCCCTGGAGAATGCCGGGCGGGGACGATGCCTTCACACTCCTTCGGTACGCGGCCGATCTGCTCCCCGAGAGTGCCCGTGCCGAGAACGGCGTAACGGTCGACGACGTGCGCGACTACCAGCGCCGGCAGGAGTGGGAGCTGGTGCTCGCTCTTCTGATGGAGATCGGGGACGGGCATCCGGTTCCCGTGGACTTCTGGTGCCATCTCGCTGAAGCGGCCCGGCAGATGATGCTGGAGCGCAGCGCCCGCTGGTGCGTGTGGCGGGGCGAGAAGTTGCGGCACGGTACCTTCCGGGCCAGGTTGACCCTGCTGAGGACGCAGGAGGGTGGGCGTCGGACCGCGCTCCCCGGGGAAGGGCAGCTCAGGCCGCTGTGGCACATCGGCAGCCGCACGCCCGACGGCGCGCCGGGGCTGAACATCGCGCAGCTGTGGGTGGAGGGTGTGCCCGAGCCGGCGCCGGGAGAGAGCGCGACGATCCGCGTGGCTCCTCTCAGCCCCGGACAGTGGCGCCATCTCGAGCCCGGCGACGTGATCACGATGCACGAGGGCAGGCCGCTGTGGGCACGGCCACCATGATCGAGGTCACGCCACCTGCCGTTTCCGGGCATGCGGGGTAGCGACGTCTGTGGGACCGCGAGCACGACGGCTGTACGGAGTGGGTCCGTTGCGGCGACCCGTGGCAGGCGCCCGCGCGTACCTCGAAGCGGTGTTGCGGGCGCTGTCCCGACGGTGGGCTCTCGCCCCGTACGCAAACGGCTGAACCACACCGCCTTGGGCCCCGCCTCTCCCGGGTAGCAGGGACCGCCAGTGAGCCAACTGGCTCGCCGGCGTACCCGAAGACGAAGAGGAGCAGTCCGATGAACGACACCGTCACGACCGGTCGTCCCGTCCTGGTGGGAGTCGGCGAAGGGAGCGACCAGCAGGCCGTTGTCCAGCAGGCCGCGCTGCACGCCCGGCTGCACGGCAGTCCGCTGCACCTGCTTCATGTCACCGAACGGCCGGACCAGGCGGGACTGTTGCCGCACGGCGGCGACCGGGCCGGCGCACCGAGCGCC
>NZ_JBEZJZ010000107.1:0-29277 GCF_040651455.1 Streptomyces sp. NPDC048483 | reverse complement strand
CCTGGACACTCGCCCCGGCCGGCGCATAACCACAAGGGGCTGCCCGGCCTACGGCCGACCAGCCCCCCAACAAGATCTTCACCGGTCTTCTAGGCGACCCGTTCCGGCGGGGCCTCTTCCTCCTCCTCGGGCAGCTTCACATCGCTCACCGCGGTGTTCACTTCCACGACCTCGAACCCGGTCATCCGCTCGACCGCGGCAATCACGCTTTCCCTTACGGCATCGGCCACATCGGGAATGATCTCGCCGTACTCGACGATCAGATCGAGGTCGACCGCCGCCTGTTTCTCTCCGACCTCGACCTTCACGCCATGGATGGTCGTGGCCGGCCCTCCTGGGACGCGCTTGCGCAGCGCCCCGACGGACCGGGAGATACCGCTGCCCAGCGCATACACACCGGGCACCTCCTCGGCGGCCAGGTAGGCGATCTTCGCGACCACCCCGTCCGCAATGGTTGTCCTCCCGCGCGCCCGGGGCGCGACCGCCCGCCGGCCGGTCGGTGGCTCCTTGATGTCGGTCATGGCGCATCACCCCTTTGCTCCTACGGGAGCAAGACTTGGTTCCCCCTCTTCACGCTACCTAACGGCGCATATGGAGCAACTTCTGGTCCTTTTCCGGCACCAGGCTCGAGACATCGACTCCGGCGTCCTCGCCGAGATCCCGTAGCGCCATCACACACGCCACCTGAATGCTGCGGTGAGTATCCGTCACATGCCTTATGAGCAATTCGACGGCGCTGGGATCATCCTGCGCGGCCAATTCCGCCAGCCCGTCGACGGCGGTGGTTCTTATCGTGATTTCTTCGCCGACGGTGGAAGGGCGGTGCGTGTATGCGGGGGTGCGCTCCGGCGGGATGGGGGTCGTCAAAATGGTCTCGAATACGTCCGTAGCGGTCGTCAGACGGAGATCGGTGAGCAATTGGACGAGGCCCCACCGGTCGAGATAGGCGAACTCCGGCAAGCTCTCCCAGCCGCGGCGCAGCAATGCCGTGACCTCCTCGGCCGGGTATCCGCGGAGCCGGCCGAGGACTTGCTGATATCTCTCGTCGGCGTACTCGTCCGTGTCGTCCAGGGCACCCATGGCGCGCAGGGCCTCGAGCAGCGCAGTGCCGAGACCGCCGAATTCGGCGGCGAAACTCCATTGCTGTCCGTACTCCGTGGCCATGAAGTTGCCGTCCCTTCGAGAAGGGTGGGTGAACTGGCGCACAATCCCCTTCATGTTTCTCGCCCCGGGCGGTATCCGCAACCGCAACCGGATCTCCCCGTCCGGCCCGGTCCGCCAGGGATTACGGGACAGCCCTTAGCCTGTCGGGATGCGGATATCGGGGAACGAAGTGGAGATCGGCCGCCGGGGGATGCTCCAATTGGGTGCAGGGGTGGCGCTCGCCGTCGGTGCTGCGCTGTGGTACAAGCACGAACGTACCCATGAGGACCCGCCACCGGTGCGCGAGCCGCGATGGACCTTTTCCTTGACGGACGAGGAAGCGGGCGGCACCGGACAGGAGTCGATCGTGGTGGCCGGCGGCGTGGTCTATCTCGCTACGGAGGACAGTGCGGGGCTGTATGCGATCGATGCCGCCACCGGACGGAAGAAATGGCACGTCGCGCTGTCCGACAGCAGGCCCGTGGAGATGGCGGTGTCGGCCGGCACCGTGTACGTCGCCGGCGACGACGGGGCCGTGCACGCGCTGCGTACCTCGGACGGCGCGCACCGCTGGCGGGCCCGCCCCCACGGGCGGATGCGTAACGCGGGACCAACGGCCCCCAAGGTGGCCGGCTCCCGCGTGCTGGTGAGCATCCTGCCGTCCTCAGGCGAGGACGACCCGGACCCGGCCCCGTCGGTGCTTTACGCGCTGGATACGGCCGACGGCGGTCTCGTATGGCAGCGGGAGGGCACGCTCCTCGACGTACGGGACGGCCTGGCCTATCTGCAGCTCCCGGACCGGGGGATCGGCGCGCTCGACCCGCGTACCGGGGAGCTGCGCTGGTCGGCCCGGCCCGGCAAGGACTTGGAAGAGCGCACGGTGGACGCCTTCGGCAAGGACCTCCTGTACGGGGACGGGGGCAACGGCGATGGCGGCCCGGGCTCGGAGCTGGTCGCCTACGACCCGCGCACCGGCGCCGTACGGTGGCAGACCCCCGCCGCGTACCCCTCCTCGGCGGTCGTGCAGGGCGGCACCGTCTACATCGACGCGCCCGGCCGCGGCGAGGACGCCGAGGGGCGGCTGCATGCGCTCGATGCCGCGACCGGAAAGGTGCGGTGGACCGTCGCCCCGGACTCCTCGACCAGGATGACCATGCTGAACGACGGCGCCGTGTCGGCCGCCGATGCCGGTGCGGTGTATCTGGTCTGGGACGATGACGAGAGGTGGCCCGACGCGCGGACCATTGTCCAGGCGTACGACGCGCGCCACGGGCGGCCTCGTTGGCGCGCGGACCGCCCAGAGGCGGCCCTCTCGGCGCTGGCGGCGCCGGGGAACCACCTGGTCGTCGGTTACCTCGACGGCTGGTACGCCTATGACACCCGCACCGGCCGCGCGCTGTGGCGGGTGAGCGCGGGGGAGGAGGGGGCCATGGCCCCCGTCGTCGCCGACGGGGTGCTCTACTGCCCCAATGAGACGGGCGTACGCGCCGTCGGCCTCGCCCGTTGGACGGCTGCCCGGCTCACACCCGGCCGTGGGCCTTCTGCGCGCGGCGCGACAGCGAGTCGATGACCACGGCGATCAGCAGCACCCCGCCGGTGATCATGAACTGGACGGCGGTCTGGATGCCCATGAGGGCCACGCCGGAGGCGATCGACTGGATGACCAGCACACCGAGGAGGGCCGACCAGGTCCTGCCGCGGCCGCCGAACATGCTGGTGCCGCCGATGACCGCCGCGGCGATGGCGTCCATCAGGAGGTTGCCCGAGCCCGAGGACTGGCTGGCCGAGGTGACGCGGGAGGCCAGGAACAGGCCACCGATCGCGGCCATCGTGCCGGAGATCATAAAGACCGAGATCCGCACCAGGCCGACATTGAGGCCGGTCCGGCGGGCGGCCTCGACGCTGCCGCCCAGGGCGAAGATCATCCGTCCGTAGGGCGTTCGGCGCAGGACGTAGTCGAGGCCCACGAGGAAGCCAAGGAAGATCAGGAGGGCGAGCGGCAGGCCCTGGAACTGGTTGAGGACATAGGCGGCGGCGAGCGCGATCGCCGCGAGGACGGCCGTACGCAGGACGGTTTCGCGCAGTGGGCGGGTCGGTACGCCGGCGGCCCGGCGGCGCCTGGTGTCCCGGTACGAGGCGAGGAAGTACCCGGCGGTGCCGAGCGCCGCCAGGCCGTACGCGGCGGCGACATTGGTGAAGTAGTGGCCGGTCAGCATGGCGACCAGGCCCTTGTCGTCGATGTTGATGGTGCCGCTGGTGCCCAGGACGTAGAGCATCAGGCCGTTCCAGCCCAGCAGGCCCGCGAGGGTGACCACGAACGCGGGCACACCCACCTTGGCGAAGAAGAATCCCTGTACGGCGCCGACGGCCGTCCCCGCCAGCACCGCCACCAGTACGGCGAGCCCTTCGCTCATCCCCTCGTTCACGTTCAGCACCGCGAACGCGGCCGCCGCGAGGCCGCTCACCGAGCCGACCGAGAGATCGATCTCGCCGAGCAGCAGCACAAAGACGATGCCGATCGCGATCAGCCCGGTGCCGACGATGTCCACGCTGAGATTGGACAGATTGCGCGGCGAGAGAAAGTTCTTGTTGAGGGTCTCGAAGATGATCCACACGATGACGAGGCCGAGAATGACGGGGACCGAGCCGAGTTCGCCGCTGCGGAACCGCCGGGCGAACGACGCGAAGGCCCCCTGCACACCGTGCTCGGGCGGCCCGCCCCGGCGGCGGTCGGCGGTGGGCGACGGCGGCCCCGCGACATGACCCTGCGCGCCGCGGCCTCCCGTGCCCTCCGGCTTGTGCTTTCTGAGCGGCCAGGTCCGGCTCACAGCTCCAGCTCCCACCCGTGTGTCTTGCGGCGCGTGACGGCGTTGTCGGTGGCCCCGGTGATGGAGGAGATGATCTGTTCGTGGGAGGTGCTCGACACATCGAAGAACCCGTTGTTGCGGCCCAGCCGCAGCACGGCGACCCAGTCCGCGACGGCCTTGACGTCGCCCATGTTGTGGCTGACCAGGAGCACCCCGAGGCCGCGTTCGCGGAGCTGCTCGACCAGGTCGAGGACCTGGGCGGTCTGCTCGATGCCCAGCGACGCGGTGGGCTCGTCCAGGAGGACCAGCCGGGGATTGCCCAGCAGCGAGCGGGAGATCGCCACGGTCTGCCGCTGGCCGCCGGAGAGGGAGGCGACGGGGCGGCGCACATCGGGCATCCGGATGGCGAGGGTGTCGAGCAGCTCCAGGGTGACGCGCTCCATCTCCACCTCGTCCAGGACGCAGGCCCGGCGGATCTCGCGGCCGAGGAAGAGATTGCCGACGACATCGAGGTTGTCGCACAGCGCGAGGTCCTGGTAAACGGTCGCGATCCCCATGTTCCGGGCGTCGTGCGGGCGGGTGATCTGGACCGTACGGCCCTCCCACGCGATGACGCCGGCATCGGCCGGGTCGACGCCGGCGATCACCCTGACCAGCGTGGACTTGCCCGCACCGTTGTCGCCCACCAGCGCGACCACCTGCCCGGGGTGGATCTCCAGCTCGACGTCCTGAAGCGCCCGCACCGCGCCGAACCGTTTGAAGATCCCGCGCAGGGAGAGCAGTGGCGGTGCGGTCATGGGTACCCGCCTCATCTGGTCAGTCCCGCCTTGGTGCAGGCGGCCGCGTACTTGGGGGTGCAGATCTGGCCGATCGTGTACATGCCGTCCTTGACGAGGGTGTCCTTGATGTTGTGGACGGTCACCGCGACCGGGGTGAGCAGCACGGTCGGGATGCCGCGTGTCGTAGGGCTGTTGATCTTGTGGGTGGCGATGTGGTCGAGCGGCTTGCCCCGGCCCAGCGCGACGGCCATTTCGGCGGCTGCGGCGGCCTCGGGCCCGAAGGGCTTGTAGACGGTCATGTACTGGTCGCCGTTGACGATCCGCTGTACGGCGGCGAGTTCGGCGTCCTGCCCGGTCACCGGCGGCAGCGGCGCCATCCTGGCGGCCTTCATCGCGGCGATGACGCCGGAGGCGAGGCCGTCATTGGCGGAGAGGACGCCGTCGATACGGTCCGGGCCGAGGGCCGCGATGGCGCCGGACATATTGATGTTGGCGTTCTCCGGCCGCCAGTTGGCGGTCTCGTAGGCCTTGCCGATCTTCACCTTGCCCTGGAGGACGGCCAGCGCGCCCTTCTGGAACCAGGCGGAATTGGGGTCCGTCCCGCCGCCGTTCATCATCACGATCTGGCCGCCGCGCGCCTTGGCGCCCATCGCCTTCAGCAGCGCCTCACCCTGGAGCCGGCCGACCCGGTCGCCGTCGAACGACACATAACCCGAGACCGGCCCCTCCGCGAGGCGGTCGTAGGCGACGATCTGGATACCCGCCCGGCGGGCGTTCTCGACCGAGTAGCGCAGCGATTTGGAGTCGACGGCGTCCAGGATCATCACCTTGACCCGCTTGGTGATCATTGCGTCCACCTGCTGCTGCTGCGTCGCCACATCGTGCTGCGCGCTGGCGAATTCCACCCGGCAGGCGGGGCACAGCTGATGAATTCTCTTCTCGATCAGGGGCTTGTCGAATTGCTGCATGCGGGAGGTGTAGTCGGGGAGCAGCAGGCCGATCGTCAGGCGCCCGCCGGATGCCTGCCCGCCGGACGGAGGTCCGCCGGACCCGCCCACCTCACGGGCGTTCCCGCAGGCGGCCGCGCCGACGGCCAGGCACAGACCGGCCAGGACGACGGCGGCCTTGTGCGGCAGAGCAGTCACCTCAGCGTCCCTCCTCCGCGCCACGTCGCTCCAGCCGCTCGCGCGGCGACAGGGCGATCTCGCTCCACACCTGCTTGCCGCCGCTGAGCGGCACCGAGCCCCAGGCCGCCGACATCGCCTCGACGAGCAGCAGCCCGCGGCCGCCGGTCGACTCCCAGTCCACGCTCGCCGGCTTGGCCGGCGTCCGCGGCGAGGCATCGTTCACCGCGATCCGCAGCCGGTCCGCGGTCAGCGTCAGATCCAGCCCCACCTCGCCCTGCGTATGCGCAATGGCATTGGTGACCAGCTCGGACACCACCAGCAGGGCCACATCCATCTCCTGCGTCACGTCCCAGGAGCGCAGCGTGCGCGCGGTGAAGCGGCGGGCGTGCATCACGGCGTCCGGCAGCCGCCACACCGTCCAGCGGACCCGCGTCGGGCGCACCCGCATCCCGTCGTAGCGCAGCACCAGCACCGCCACATCGTCGTCGCGCCGCTTCGCGCTGCCCAGCAGCTCCTCGGCCACCCGCCCGGGATCGGTCGGGTCCGCCGCGCCGAGCACCTCGCGCAGCTTCCGCAGCCCCTCCTGGAGCGGGAGGTTCGCCGACTCGGCCAGGCCGTCGGTGAGCAGCGCCACCACGGTGCCCGGGGCCAGTCCGACCTCGGTCAGCGGGAACTCGCCGTCCGCGATCACCCCCAGCGGCGGCCCGCCCTCGACGGACATCTCCTCGGTGCTGCCGTCGGGGTACCGCAGCAGCGGCGGCAGATGCCCGGCACGGACGAACCAGGCGATGCCCTCCTCCATGTCCAGATCGACATAGCAGCAGGTGGCGAAGAGATCCGTCTCCATACCGACGAGCAGCCGGTTGGTGTGGGAGACCACCACATCGGGCGGGTGGCCCTCGACCGCGTACGCCCTGATGGCCGTGCGCATCTGACCCATGATCGTCGCGGCTCCGGCGCTGTGCCCCTGCACATCGCCGATGACGAGCGCCACATGACCGTCGGACAGCGGAATGACGTCGTACCAGTCGCCGCCCACGTCGAGCCCCACGGTGGCCGGCAGATAGCGGGCGGCGGCCACTCCGCCGGCCAGCTTCGGCAGCTTGCGGGGCAGCAGGCTGCGCTGGAGCATCGTGGTCAGCTCGTGCCGGGCGTCCAGCGCATGTGCCCGTACGAGGGCCTGCCCCGCCAGACCGGCGGTCGCCGTCAGCAGGGAGCGCTCCTCCGGCCCGAACCGGTGCTCCTCGTCCCAGCCGACCAGGCACACTCCCACCATCCGGCCGTCCGCGGGGAGCGGCAGTACGGCGAGACCGCCGGGGCCGACGCCCGCCAGGCCGGGTTCGAGGGCGGCTCCCGGGGGCCACAGGGCCACATGGCCGGCCCGGAGCACGGCTTCCAGAGTGGGCAGCTGGTGGCAGGAGGCATCGGGCCATTCGGACCGCCACTCCGAGCGCCACTCAGTGGGCCAGGCATCGGGCTCCGGAGGATCGAGGACGGTGACCACGAACCGGTCCGCCTCCAGCTCGGCGACCGCCAGCCGGGCGGCGGCCAGCGGCACCCGCAGGGTCGCGACCACCACCCGGCTCACCTCCCGGATCGTCGTCGCCCCGGCCAGCGCCGCGGACAGCCGCTGCACAACGGCGACCTCGTCGGCACTGGGCCGCAGATACGCGGCGTCGGCGACCACGCCCAGCATGCGGTCCGGCGCCCCGTCGGAGCCCACCAGCACCCGGCAGCGCAGGCTCAGCCAGCGCAGCTCGCCGTTCGGCCGGCGGATACGGAACGACAGCTGCTGGGCCGTGGTGGGCAGCCGGCCCGGCTCCACGATCCCCATCAGCGCCGGCACATCGTCCGGAGCGGTACGCGCCAGCAGCGTCTCCACCTGTCCGTCGAACTCCTGCGGCGCGATGCCGAACAGCTCCAGCACCTGCGCGTCCGCATCCATCCGTCCGGTGCTCAGCCCCAAGGTGAACGCGCCGCCCCGGAGCGTGTCCAGCCCCGGCCCCAGCAGCGCCCGCCCCTCCGGCCGCCGCCCCACCGGGCCCCCGGCCCGCCCGACGGTCCGCGCCGCCACCGCCTCCAGCCCCGCCGCCACCTGGTCGGCGTGCAGCTCCAGCAGGGTGCGCCGGTCCGCACCGAAGACGTCCGTGCCCTTGTCGACGACCACCAGGCAGCCCAGCCGCTGGGCATCGCCGCCCAGCGGCAGCACACCCACAGAAGCCTGGGCGGCGAACTCGCCCGGCCCCAGCCACACCGGCTGCCCCGTACGGAACGCCGTGGCGACGGGGGTGTCGCCGGACAGCGCGCAGCGCGTCGGCAGTCCGTAGGGGACGCCGGAGCCTCCGACCGTCTCGGCCAGCTGAAGATCGCCGTCCCCTTCGGCCGGCACATAGACGGCGGTCAGTTCGGCCCCGGAAGACCCAAGGACCCGCGCGGTCACTGCTTGCACCGCCTCCGTACGCGGGAAGCCGTCGTCGTAAGCCACGGTCGCCGTATCCGCCCTCGGGGCCGGGGCGGACACCCCGGCCCCGCCTCATCGGACATTTCGCCTATTCTGCCCCTCCTCCATGGTGCGGCATCCGGGGAGAGAGCAGCTAGTCGGGACCGCGGGGCGGGCTACGGAGCGTGTCCGGGGAAATCCTCCGCCAGCAGCGTGCCGAGGTCGAGGAAGCCCTGATACGTCCGCGACCGCAGCCGGGTGAGGTCGATCTCGCGCCGGCTCTCCAGCCGGGTACGGACCAGCTCCCGCTTGTGCTGCTGGTCGGGGGCGATCCGCCGCACGCTCTCCGTACCGTCGCCCCCGACCGGCGCCGCGGCCCGGCCTGCCGGGGCGTGCAGCAGCGGCAGCTGTACGGTGCCGCCGGCCGAGGCGAGCAGCCGGGACCAGGCCGGCACGGGGCCCGCGGACGTCTCCAGCACCGGCACCGGCAGCCCCCGGAACGGCGGCTCCGCATTGCCCCTTTCCGAGAGAACGTATACGTGCACCGCGTGCGCAGCGGTGTCCCCCAGGGACAAGAACTCCGCCCGCGTGATGTCCCCCAGCTACCGCTGGGAGGTGCCCCCACGTCCGGGCTGGTCTCCACCCGGCTGGTGCTGATCTTGTAAGCCCTGCCACCTGCTAGGTCTCAGGCGAAGTGAGCCAGGAATCCCCCTCCTTCAGGAGGGGAGGATGTCAAGACAGCGGAACGGAAGGCCGGATCATCAGTCGGGCACCAGTACGGCGGCCCCGTGGACCCGGTCGGCCGCCAGATCCGCCAGTGCCTCCGGAGCACGGCCGAGTGGGTACGGGCTGACCGTGACCCGGATCCCGATCCGCGCCGCCGTCTCCAGGAACTCGCGGCCGTCCTGCCGCGTATTGGAGGTCACGCTGCGCAGATTCCGCTCGTGGAAGAGATGGCGCCGGTAGTTGAGCGCGGGGACGTCGGTGAGGTGGATACCGGCGATGGCGAGGGTCCCCGACCGGTCCAGCGCCGCCAGCGCCACCGGCACCAGGTCGCCGACCGGAGCGAAGAGAATCGCCGAGTCCAGCGGTTCGGGCGGCCAGTCGTAGGCGTCGCCGGCGGAGGCGGCCCCCAACTCCAGGGCCAGTTCACGCGCCTGCGCGGACCGCGTCAGAACATGAACGGTGGCGCCCTCGGCCAGCGCGACCTGCGCGGCCAGATGCGCCGAGGCACCGAAACCGTAGATCCCGAGCCTGCCGCCGGCCGGCAGCGCACTGCGGCGCAGCGCCCGGAAGCCGATGATCCCGGCACACAGCAGCGGCGCCAGCTGCACGGCGCTCCGGTCAGCGGGGAGAGGATAGGCGTAGTCCGCAGGGACGAGGGCCGCATCGGCGAACCCGCCGTCGGCGTCCCAGCCGGTGTAGCGGGACGCCGGGCAGAGGTTCTCCCGCCCGGCCCGGCAGTACCGGCAGCTGCCGCAGGTCCCGCGGAGCCAGGCCCCGCCGACCCGGTCACCGGCCCGGAACCGGGTCACCTCCGCGCCGGCCGCGACCACCCGCCCGACGATCTCGTGCCCCGGCACGGTCGACGGCCGGTGCGGCGCCAGATCCCCTTCGGCCAGATGCAGATCCGTACGGCACACACCGCACGCCTCCACCCTCAGCAACAGCTCACCGGGCCCCGGCTCGGGCACGTCCCGGCGCACCGCCGCCAACGGACCCGACCCCATCGGGCCGGGCCGCTCGACCACCCACCCGGACACCACGTCCGGACCGGAACCGGATGCCATGCCTCCAGCGTGGCGCCTGCCGATGCGCCGGGCAATCCGCGCCCGGGCCAAGGCCCGGCCGCCTCACATGTCCGCTTCCTCGCCGATGTACAGCCCGGCGAACGCCTTCGCCGCGGACTGTGACCCCAGTAGCCGCCGCAGCCGGGCCGCGGCCGTACCCGCCCGGAACCGGTCGCCGGACGAGGCGCCGTGCAGCACCTCCGACAGCCACTGCGAAAACTCCAGGTACTGCCACACGCGCCGCAGGCACGCCGCCGAATAGCCCGCAAGGCCGCGGTCGTCCCCCTTCTTGTAGTGGGCGAGCAGCGCATCGGCGAGCAGCAGCGCATCGTTGATCGCGAGATTCAGGCCCTTCGCGGCGATCGGCGCGACGAGATGCGCCGAGTCGCCCGCCAGGTAGAGGCGGCCGTACGCCATGGGCTCCACCACGTAGTTGTGCATGTCCAGGACCACCTTCTCGGCCAGCGGTCCCTCGGTCAGCGGCCGGGCACCGGCGGCGGCGAGCCGGGTGTGCAGTGCGTCCCAGACGCGCGCGTGCGACCAGTTGCCGGCCTGTTCGCCGGGCGCGACCTGGAGGTAGTAACGGGTGATCTCGGGGCTACGCGCCATATGGGCACCGAGCCCGCTCTCGTGGATGCCGAAGACCACCCCGTCCGCGGACGGCGGCGCCTCGGCGAGCAGCGCCAGCCAGGAAACACCGTGGTCGTACCGCGTCAGGACCGTCCGGCCGTCGGGTATCGCCGCCCGGCTCACCCCGCGCGCGCCGTCGCAGCCCGCGACGAAATCGCACTCGACGAGGTGCCGCACGCCGGTGACCGGATCGGCGTAGGTCACCGCGGGCCGATCGCCGTCCACCTCGTGCAGCCGGACATCCCGTACGCCGAACCGCACATCGCCGCCCGACGCGTCCGCGTAGGCCGCGACGAGATCGGTGACCAGCAGCGGCTGCGGGTAGACGAAATGCCGGCTGCCCGACAGCTCCGCGGTACGGAGTACATGCCGCTCCCCGCCGAACCGGAACTCGAACTCCGCCTGTGTCTCGGCCCGTTCGAGCAGCCGGTCGGCAAGCCCGTGCCGGGCCAGCGCGCGCACCGCCCACTCCTCCATGAACCCGGCGCGCGGCCGCCGCTCGATGAACTCCCTGCTCTCCGCCTCCAGTACCACGCAGCCGACGCCCGCGCCACGGAGCAGATTGGCCACGGTGAGCCCGGCCGGACCAGCACCCACGATGACGACGGACGTGCGGGTCAGGGCGGGGGAGGGAGACGACACGTCGAGGGTTCCCTTCGAGGCGGGGACGGTGATCGTGAGCAGTATGGCGGCCCGTGCGGACGGCCGCTCCGGCACCCCACGAGCGCCCCACCAGCACCTCCGGATCCGAAGGCGGCATGCCGAGGCGAGCCCCGTCAACCTCGTTGCGTACCCTGACCTGGCCGTCTCGTCGATGGCCGAAAGCTTTCGTCGTACGACAGGAGTGCCCGATGGCCGCCCCCGCACCCGCCGGTTCCGCTTCCCGGGCCTCCGTACGCCATCGCCTGCGGGCATGGATGCTGGAAGGCCTGGCCGATATGGCCAAGCATCAGAAGGGCGCGCAGCCCCCGCCGGAGACCGCGCACAAGGGGCAACGATGGTGGCGGGTGATGTGCCTGACGGGTGTGGACTACTTCTCCACCCTCGGCTACCAGCCGGGTATCGCTGCCCTCGCCGCCGGCCTGCTGTCGCCGATCGCCACCATCGTCCTCGTCCTCGTCACTCTCGCGGGGGCGCTGCCGGTCTACCGGCGGGTGGCCGAGGAGAGCCCGCGCGGTGAGGGCTCGATCGCGATGCTGGAGCGGCTGCTGTCCTTCTGGAAGGGCAAACTGTTCGTCCTGACCCTGCTGGGCTTCGCCGCCACCGACTTCCTCATCACCATCACCCTGTCGGCGGCCGACGCCTCCACCCATCTGATCGAGAACCCGCACCTCACCGACGTCCTGCACGACCAGCAGGTGGTCGTCACCCTGATCCTGGTCGCCCTGCTCGGCGCGGTGTTCCTCAAGGGCTTCCTGGAGGCCATCGGGGTGGCGGTGGCCCTGGTGGCCATCTACCTCGCACTCAACGCGGTCGTGGTCGTCGTCGGACTGTGGCATGTGTTCAAGGCCCCGCACGTCGTCCCGGACTGGTCCCACGCCCTGACCCTCGACCACGGCAATCTCCTGGCGATGATCGGTGTGGCCCTCCTCGTCTTCCCGAAGCTGGCGCTGGGCCTGTCCGGCTTCGAGACCGGCGTGGCGGTCATGCCCCATGTCGAGGGCGACCCGGACGACACCGAAGAGCGCCCCACCGGCCGGATCCGCGGGACGAAGAAGCTGCTCACCACCGCCGCCGTGATCATGAGCGTGTTCCTCATCCTCACCAGCTTCATCACCACCCTGCTCATCCCGGAGGACGCCTTCAAGCCCGGCGGCGAGGCCAACGGGCGCGCCCTGGCCTTCCTGTCCCACGAGTACCTGGGCTCCGCCTTCGGCACCGTCTACGACGTCTCGACCATCGCCATCCTCTGGTTCGCCGGCGCCTCGGCCATGGCCGGGCTGCTCAACCTCATGCCCCGCTATCTGCCCCGTTACGGCATGGCCCCCCACTGGGCACGTGCGGTCCGCCCCATGGTGCTGGTCTTCACGCTGATCGCCTTCCTGGTGACCTGGATCTTCCACGCCGACGTCGACGCCCAGGGCGGTGCGTACGCCACTGGTGTGCTCGTGCTGATGAGCTCCGCCGCGATCGCGGTGACCATCGCCGCCCGGCGCGCCGGCCAGCGCCGCTGGGCCGTCGGTTTCACCGCGATCTCCGTGCTCTTCCTCTACGTCACGGTGGTCAATGTCTTCGAGCGGCCCGACGGTGTGAAGATCGGCGCCTGCTTCATCGCCGGCATCATCCTGGTGTCGTTCTTGTCCCGGATGGCCCGCGCCTTCGAGCTCCGGGTGACCAGCGTGGCCCTCGACGACACCGCCGAGCGGTTCGTCCGCGACGCGGCGCGACGCGGCATCCGCTTCATCGCGAACGAGCCCGACCAGCGGGACATGGCCGAATACCGCGACAAGCTCCAGCAGATCCGTACCGACAACGACATCTCGTCGGAAGACGACGTGATCTTTGTCGAGGTCACCGTCGGAGACCCCTCCGAATTCGAGAGCGAGCTGCGGGTCCGCGGCGAGGTCCTGCACGGCCGCTACCGCGTCCTGTGCCTCGACAGCTCCACCATCTCCAACGCGCTGGCCGCCCTGCTGCTGCACGTACGGGATGAAACCGGTCAGCGGCCGCACATCTACTTCGAGTGGACCGAGGGCAACCCCTTCGCCCAGTTCCTCCGCTTCTTCCTCTTCGGCCAGGGCGAGGTCGCCCCGGTCACCCGCGAAGTCCTGCGCGAGGCCGAACCCGACCGCGGCCGCCGCCCCCGCGTCCACGTCGGCTGACCCGTCGGTCCCTGTCCGTTCCTGATCCACCGGACCTCGCCCGCGCATCGCCCGCTCACTCCGTGCGGTGGCGCGGGAACTCCGGGCGGGTCGCCAAGAGTTGATACGGCGTGGACGTACGCCTGCGCAGAATCGCCGCCAAGCTGGCCATCGTCCGCGGGCTGCCCGGACGAGCCCACTCCTTCGGCGAAGAAATGCACCGGTTCCGGCTCGGCCCGCCGCTGCCGGAGTCCACGGTGACGGCATTTGAGACCGAGCACGGCATCCGGCTGCCGGAGGACTACCGGAGCTTCCTCACCACGGTCGGTCACGCCGGCGCCGGTCCGCACTACGGCCTCAAGCCGCTGGGCGACTGGGACTACGCCGTCCTGGACGCCCTCCAGCCCGGCCATCTGGCCACGCCGTTCCCGCTCTCGCCCAGCGACCCCGCACCGAGCCCGGACTGGTACGACGCGCTGGGTGCCAAAGACCCCGAGCCCTACCCCGGCTGCCTCTCGCTCACCAGCGAGGGCTGCTCCTACTCCACCCTGCTCGTGGTCTCCGGCCCCGCCCGCGGACGCGTCGTCAACGTCGACCTCGACCTCCGGCCGCCCACTTTCTGCCACGACTCCGACTTTCTTGCCTGGTACGAGAGATGGCTGGACGAGACCGTCGACGGGATGGACACCTCGGGATTCAACGTCTCGCTGCCGTACGACCAGCCCCTGCTGGTGTCCCTGCTGCGCGACGCGCCGGATCCCCGCCAACGGCATGCGGCCGCCTGGACGTTGGGCCGCTGTCCGGCGCTCCCGCCGACCGCCCGGTCGGCGCTCCGGGCCGCCGCCGTCGGCGATGCCGACGCCGAGGTACGCCTGGCGGCCGTGATCGCGTTGGGCCGCCGCCCGACACCCGCCGACGCCGGCACGTTCACCCGCGCTCTGACGGACACCTCCGCAGGCATCCGCGACGCCGCGCTCGGCGCCTTGTCCCGCCGGGGCAGTGCCTGGCACGCACGCGCCCGCGCCCTGCTCTTCGACACCTGCCCGGAGGTCCGCCGACGGGCCGTCCACGCCCTCGACGACTCCGGCGTGATCACCGAAGACGACCTCACACCGCTGCTCTCCGACCCCGACCGGTCGGTCAGAGAACTGGCGGCCTGGAGGCTGCCCCGGCTCGCCGGCAGGTGACCGGTTCGGTAAGTGAGCGGTCACCTCGGGTACGCCCGACTCGGGTCGCCCCCGCTGCCCGCCCGGAGCACCCTGGAGAGGTAATCCGTCAGCCGTGAACCGATCTGTGAGGTGCCGTATGAGCACTCTCGAAGAACACATCGACATCGGTGCTCCCCTCGACAAGGCCTGGGATTGCCTGCACCAGGTGGAGAGCTATCCGAAGTTCGTGGACGGCGTGCGCGAGGCCCATCTCGAGGGCAAGCGCACCCACCTCGGACTTGACGCGGGCGGCACATCCCGGGAACTCGAGCTCGAGATCACCGACCGCAGCGCGGAAAAGGTGCTGACATGGCAGACCAAGACCGGTCCTGACCTGGCAGGTACGGTCGCGCTGCTGCCCATCGACCGGGAGCACACCCGCGTCCAGGCCCGGTTCGAATACGACCCGGGCACCATCAAGGACGACTTCGGCGGGCCCAAGGGATTTGCCCAGGCCGCCGCCATCGAGCGGGGTCTGCGCAGCGATCTCCAGCAGTTCAAGGAGATGGTGGAACACAAGAAGTGAGGCACCTGCTCTTCGAGAGGGACGCGTCGGCTCCGCGCCCGCCGGTCACGCCCCGGCCGGCGCCTCGCCCCTGACCGCCACCTGCGCGGGCCGCAGCAGCCGGTCGCCGACCCGGTATCCCGGCCGGACGACGGCCGCGCAGGTGGCGCGTTCGGCCCGGCCGGAAGGGGGGTCGGCCGGCGTGTAGGTGAGGGCCTCATGGCGGGTCGGATCGAACGGGTCGCCCGGCGCGCCGAAGGCCTGCAGACCCAGCCCCGCCAGTTCGGTTTCCAGCGCCTCGGCGACACGCCGGAAACCGCCGGTCAGCTCGCCCTGCTCGGCGGCCTCCGCGACGGCGTCGAGTACGGGCAGCAACCGGCCCAGCACGTTGGTCACGGCGATCTCGCCGACCGCGCGACGATCGCGGCGGACCCGCTTGCGGTAGTTGTCGTACTCGGCCTTCAGCCGTTGCAGATCGGCCGTGCGCTCCCGCAGTTCGGCGCGGAGCACCGCCTCCGGTGACGCGGGCTGCGCGGCGGCGGGGGCGCGGCCGGCTGGTGCACCGCTGTCCGTATCGGCGGTCTGCGTCCCTTCGACGGCACGCCGGGGGAGCACGGCGGGGCCGTCGTCCGGGTGGTCCCGCACGAGTGCCAGCGGTCGGCGGGGGAGGCCACGGACGTGGGTCGGGCGGTTCATCGTGCGCTGCCCTCCTGCTTGTCGTCGTCGACGATCTCCGCATCGACGACATCGTCCTCGGGCTTGGCCTGCTCGCCACCGGGGGCCGTGCCCTCGGCGCCACCCGAGGCGGCCTGCGCGGCCTGGGCATCGGCGTACATGGCCTGCCCCAGCTTCTGGGAGACGGCCGCGACCTTCTCGCTGGCGGTGCGGATCTCGGCTGTGTTGCCGCCCTCGGCGGACTCGCCCTTGAGCTTCTCCTTCAGCTCGCCGACCGCCGTCTCGACCTCGGACTTCGTCTCCGCGGGCACCTTGTCCTCGTTGTCCTTGAGGAACTTCTCCGTCTGGTAGACCAGCTGCTCCGCCTGGTTACGGGTCTCCGCGGACTCCCGCCTGAGCCGGTCCTCCTCGGCGTGTTTCTCGGCCTCGCGGACCATCCGGTCGATGTCGTCCTTCGGCAGCGAGGAGCCGCCGGTGACGGTCATCTTCTGCTCCTTGCCCGTACCGAGGTCCTTGGCCGTGACGTGCATGATGCCGTTGGCGTCGATGTCGAAGGACACCTCGATCTGCGGCAGACCACGTGGGGCGGGCGGCAGACCGGTCAGCTCGAACATCCCGAGCTTCTTGTTGTACGCCGCGATCTCGCGCTCCCCCTGGAACACCTGGATCTGCACCGACGGCTGGTTGTCCTCGGCCGTCGTGAAGATCTCCGACCGCTTCGTGGGAATGGTGGTGTTCCGCTCGATGAGCTTGGTCATGATGCCGCCCTTGGTCTCGATACCGAGCGAGAGCGGCGTGACGTCCAGCAGCAGCACGTCCTTGACCTCGCCCTTGAGGACACCGGCCTGGAGGGTGGCACCGATGGCCACGACCTCGTCCGGGTTGACGCCCTTGTGCGGGTCCTTGCCCGTCAGCTCCTTGACCAGTTCCGTCACCGCCGGCATCCGGGTCGAGCCGCCGACCAGGATCACATTGTTGATGTCGGAGACCTTGATCCCCGCATCGTCGACTGCACTGTGGAACGGGGCCTTGCACCGGTCCAGCAGGTCGGCGGTCAGCTGCTCGAACTGGGCGCGCGTCAGCTTCTCGTCAAGGTGCAGCGGCCCATCCGGCGACGCGCTCAGATACGGCAGGTTGATCGTGGTCTCGGTGGCCGCGGACAGCTCGATCTTCGCCTTCTCGGCGGCCTCCCGCAGCCGCTGGGTGGCCATCTTGTCCTGGGCCAGATCGATCCCGTACGCATTCTTGAACTGCTTGGCCAAGTAGTCGACGACGCGCTGGTCCCAGTCGTCGCCGCCGAGGTGGGTGTCACCGTTGGTGGCCTTCACCTCCACGACACCGTCGCCGATCTCCAGCAGCGAGACATCGAAGGTGCCGCCGCCCAGGTCGAAGACCAGAATCGTCTGGTCGTGCTCCTTGTCCAGGCCGTACGCCAGCGCCGCGGCCGTCGGCTCATTGACGATCCGCAGCACCTTCAGGCCCGCGATCTCACCGGCCTCCTTGGTCGCGGTGCGCTGCGAATCATTGAAGTAGGCCGGCACGGTCACGACGGCGTCCGTCACGTCCTCACCCAGGTATTGCTCGGCGTCGCGCTTGAGCTTCTGCAGCACCCGCGCGGAGATCTCCTGCGCGGTGTACTGCTTGCCGTCGATGTCACCGCTCTCCGGGAACCGCCACTGCGCCTCGCCCACGTGGCGCTTGACCGACCGGGCGGTGCGCTCGATGTTGGTCACGGCCTGCCGTTTGGCGATCTCGCCGACCAGCACATCGCCGCCCTTGGCGAACCCGACCACCGAAGGCGTGGTCCGGGCCCCCTCGGCGTTGGCGATGACGGTGGGCTCCCCGCCCTCCATCACACTGACCACCGAGTTCGTCGTACCGAGGTCAATACCCACTGCGCGTGCCATGGTCCTCTCCTCACCTTGCGGCCGCCCGCTCCCGGAGCGGTCGCCGACTCGGGGCAGCGATGCTGCGCCGTACGGTCCACCACGCAGGCCCTCACCTGCTGGTACGGAGAGCAAGCCACCTACACCATCTGCATAAATCGTCCCAAGATGCCTGTCAAGATGCTCCGCATTCGTGGCAAATGGACTGTATGGCCAGTTCAGCGCGTCCGGACGGCGCGCTCCAGCGCTCGCGCGACCCGCTGGGTGTCCGCCTCGCTCGTACGCCAGTTGCTGAACGCGGCCCGAAGCGCGGGCTGCCCGGCGTACACCGTCGGCGTCAGGAACGCCTCGGCGGCCAGCTCGTCCGCGAGGGCGGCGAGGCGCTCGGGGGTGGGGCCGTCGGCCAGGGTGAAACAGACGACGTTCAGCCGGACCGGTGCGAGCAGGCGCAGCCCCTCGATCTTCTCGACGGCCGAGCCGAGGACGCGGGCGCAGGCCACACAGCGTTCCACGATCTCGCGGTGACCGTCGCGTCCGTATGCGCGCAGCGTGAACCAGGCCGCGAGCGCACGCAGCCGGCGGGAGTTCTCCGGGGTGAGATGGACGAGATCGGGGGTCGCGCCCAGCGGGCCGAGATAGGCGGCCGCATTCTGGAACACCCGGGCCTGAAGGTCCTGGCGACGGGTGAACTGCACCGCGCTGTCGTACGGCACATTCAGCCATTTGTGCAGGTCGACGCAGACCGAGTCGGCCAGGTCGAGGCCGTCGACGAGGTGGGCGTGGTCGGCGGAGAGCGCGGCGAAGGCACCGAACGCGGCATCGGTGTGCAGCCAGAAGTCATAGCGGTCGCGCAGCGCGGCAAGGGCCCGCAGGTCGTCGAAGTCGACCGTGTTGACCGTGCCGGCGTTGGCCACGACGATGCACGGGCCGTCCGCCTCCCGCAGCGCCGCTTCCAGCGCCGCCGGATCGACCGCCTCCCGTCCGGGAAGAGTGGCCACCGTCCGGAGGGCGGCGCGTCCCAGCCCCAACAGGGACAGCCCCTTGGCCACGCTGGAGTGCGGGCTGCCCGACAGGACCCGTACGGTCCCCAGGGCGGCCACCCCCGCCTCGGCGGGCGACACGCCGAGCCGCTCGCCGAGCCATTCGCGGGCGATCGCCAGACCGACGGTGTTGGACAGGGTGGCTCCGCTGACCAGGGCCCCGCCGTGGCGGTCGGACAGGCCGAACAGCTCACGCAGCCAGCCCACCGTCTCCCGTTCGAGGTGCTGGCCGGTGGCGTCCAGCGACGACATCGCGTTCTGGTCCACCGTCGCGGTCAGCCAGTCCCCGGCCAGCGCGGCCGGCGTCACGCCCCCGGTGACAAAACCGAGGTACCGCGGCCCGGCACTGGCCGACAGCCCCGGTTCCCAACGACCGGCGAACTCCCGCAAGGCGGCGGCCAGCCCGACCCCCTCCGCGGACAGCGGCACCGCCTGCGGAACCACCGCGTCCGGTACGACCGGAGCCTCGGCAAGCCCGTCGAGAAACGCCGCGGCATGCCGCCGGGTGGCCTCCAACAGATCCGGCAGAGCGTCGAGGTCGTCGGCGAGTCGCGGGTGCATAAGGGGCTCCGTTCATCGGTGGTGGATCTCTGCCGGATTGTTGCCGTCACGGAGATCGCGGGGGCCACCGGGGTCACGAAGTCCGCCTGGGGCGGGGGCCCGTGAGGGCGACGGGGGCGCCCCTCACCGCCCCCCGGCCCACCTGTACCGGTGCTCCGGCCGCCCGGTGTCCCCGTACTTCAGGGTCAGGGTGATGCGGCCGGCGCGCTCGAGGTGTTTGAGGTAGCGCTGGGCGGTGGAGCGGCTGACGCCGGTGCGTTCGGCCACCTCGTGGGCGGAGAGGGGGCGTGCGGCTTCGGCCAGGGCATGGCGGATGAGGTCGACGGTCGCTGCCGAGTGGCCCTTGGGGAGTTCCGTGTGCGGGGAGTCGGCGGTACGGAAGGCGCCGAAGATCCGGTCGACCTGTTCCTGGCCGGCCTCGCCACGTCCGCCGACGCCCGCGACGGTCCGGCGCAGCGCGGCGTACCCCTCGAGCTTGGCGCGCAGGCCGGCGAAGCCGAACGGCTTGACGAGGTATTGCAGCGCGCCGCAGCGCATGGCGTCCTGGACGGTGGACACATCGCGGGCCGCCGTCACCATGATCACGTCGGCGCGATGGCCGAGCTGGCGCAGCCGCCGTACCAGGCTCAGGCCGGTCTCGTCCGGCAGGTAGTGGTCGAGGAGTACCAGGTCGACGGGGGTGCGCTCCAGGGTTGCCAGCGCCTGGGCGGCGGTGTGGGCGTGGCCGGTGACGCGGAAGCCGGGGACCTGGGAGACATAGGCGGCATTGATCTCGGCGACGTGGAAGTCGTCGTCCACCACCAGGACGTCGATCACGGTGATCCTCCCTCGGTCATCGCGGCTCTCCGGCGGCGGTGAGACGGGTACCCGGAGTGCCCGGGATACCTGGGGTTCCCGGAATGCCTGGTGCGCCGGCCTCCCGGGCGAGCGCCTCGGGCAGGACGACGGTGAAGACCGCGCCGCCGCCCGCGCGGGCGGTCACCCGGGCCATCCCGCCGTACCGCTCGGCCGGCCGCCGCACCAGCGCCAGGCCGATGCCCCGGCCGCGGAGGGCGGTGGCGGACGGGGCGCGCTTGGTGGACCAGCCCTCGGCGAAGATCGCGTCGCGTATCGCGGGCGGCACCCCCGGCCCGGTGTCCGAGACCCGCAGCACCGCCGTGGTGCCCTCGGCCCGCAGCTCCACCTCGACGAACGGGTCGGCGCGGCGGTGCCCGGCGACGGCGTCCAGCGCGTTGTCGAGGAGGTTGCCCAGCACGGTCACCAGGTCGCGCGGGTCGACCACCGCATCGGGCAGCAGCGTCGCGGCCGACACCCGGAGCGACACCCCGCGCTCGGCCGCGATGGCCGCCTTGCCGACCAGGAGCGCGGAGAGCAGCGGGTCCGGTACCCGCTCGGCGATCTGTTCCGCGGACGCCCGGTGGGCGCCGGCCACTTCGGTCACGAACTCCACCGCCTTCTCGTGCCGCCCGAGTTCGAGCAGCCCGCGCAGGGTGTGCAGCTGGTTGGCGTGCTCGTGGTCCTGGGCACGCAGCGCGTCCAACAGGCCCTGGGTACTGTCCAGTTCGCGGCCGAGCAGTTCCAGTTCGGTACGGTCGCGCAGCGTCACCACCGCCCCGCCGTCCCGCGTCGGCACCCGGTTGGCGACCAGCACGCGCCCGCCGCTGACGGCCAGCAGGTCCGTCCCCGCCACCCGCCCGGACAGCACATCCGTCGTCCGGCCCGGCGGCAGCACCTCGGCCGGCGTCTGCCCGGCGGCCGCCGTCGCATCGAGGCCGAGCAGCCGCCCGGCCTCGTCGTTGACCAGCCGGATCCTGCCGTACCGGTCGCAGGCCACCACGCCCTCACGGATGCCGTGCAGCATCGCCTCCCGCTCGGCGAGCAGCGCCGAGATATCGGCGAACGCCACACCGTGCGTACGGCGCCGCAGCCGGCGGGAGACACCGACCGCGGCCAGAACGCCGACAGCGAGCGCCGCGCCCGCGTACCGCAGCAGCCCCGGAAGGGCGGCGAACAGCCGCCCCCGGACGCTGTCGTAGCCGATGCCGACCGACACCGCCCCGACGATCCGGCCGCGGTCGTCGCGCAGCGGCACCTTGGCGCGCGCCGACCGCCCCAGCGTCCCGGTGTCGATCTGCCGTACTTCCTGTCCGGCCAGGGTCCGGCTCGGATCGGTGGACACATGCCTGCCGATCTCGGCGGTGGTGGTGTGCGACCACCGCACACCCCGCATGTCCATCACCACGATGTACAGCGCCCCCGTCGCCGTACGGATCCGCTCCGCATCCGCCTGCACCGGCCCGCGCGGATCCGGCCGGGTGGTGACCAGCTCCCGCGCGAGGTCCGGATCGGCCGCGGTGGTCTGGGCGATCGACAGTGCCCGCCGCATCGCCTGGTCGTCGAACTCCGCGCCGAGCGGGGCGAGAAACAGACCCATGGCGAGCACCATCACACCGGTGGTGATGGTCACCTGCGCGGTCAGGACCTGCGCGAAGATCCGGCGGGGCCGGGGCCGGGGCCAGGGCAGGCGTCGGCGCCAGTGGATCCGCATACCATCCCCTCGTCTCCCGTAGTGCCAGGCATCCCGCGGCATCGTGCGGCGTCATGCGACGTCATGTGACCTCATGTGACGTCGTGTGACGTAGAGGTGTCCGCACCGTAAGCCGTACGCGGGCGGCTGCACACCCCTGCGTAAGGATCCAGCCGTTCTTGGATGAGCAAAACGAGCACAACGGAGAATGCGCGCAGAAAGGCAGCTTGCGGCCACAAGGCTGCCGCGCCGCACCGGGTCGCTTCTAGCCTCCGGGGCCATGAACAGCCACTCCAGCCCCGCGATCGAACTGCGGGGAACGAGCAAAGTGTTCCGGACCCCGTCCGGGGCGCTGCACACCGCCGTCCGGGATCTTGATCTGGTCGTCGAGCGCGGCGAATTCGTCGCCGTCGTCGGGCCCACCGGATGCGGAAAGTCCACCACGCTGACGCTGATCAGCGGGCTGGAGGAGCCCACGGTCGGAGAGGTCCTGGTCGGCGGCGAACCGGTCCGCGGCATCGGCGAGAAGATCGGCTTCGTCTTCCAGCAGGACGCGGTCTTCCCCTGGCGCACCGTGCTGTCGAATGTGATGGCCGGTCCCCGTTTCCGCGGTGTGCCCAAGCCCGAGGCGAAGGAACGGGCGCGCGAATGGCTCGCCAGGGTCGGGCTGGCGTCCTTCGAGGACCGCTATCCGCACCAGCTCTCCGGCGGCCAGCGCAAACGCGTCGCCCTCGCCGCGACCTTCGTCAACGACCCCGAACTCCTGCTCATGGACGAGCCGTTCTCCGCCCTGGACGTACAGACCCGCGCCCTGATGTCGGATGAACTCCTCGAGCTGTGGTCGGGCACCGGCGCCTCCGTCGTGTTCGTGACGCACGACCTGGAGGAGTCCATTGCCCTCGCCGACAAGGTGGTGGTGATGACAGCAGGCCCCGCGACCGTCAAGGAGGTCTTCGCCATCGACCTGCCGCGCCCCCGGCAGGTCGAATCGGTGCGGCTGGAGCCGCGGTTCATCGAGATCTACCGGGAGATCTGGTCCTCGCTCGGCGAAGAGGTCCGCATCACCCGCGAGAGGGGTGCCGCAGATGTCGCCTGAGACCGTTCCCGCCTCCGCCAAGATGGCCAAGTCCGGTACAGGAGCGGACCGTTCGCAGGAACGTGCGCGGGCCGCCCGCCATCACAAGCTCCTGGTCCACGGCACCCGCGTGCTGCTTCTCATCGGCCTGATCGGGCTCTGGGAGTGGCTGGCCCGAGCCGCCGTCATCGACCCTTTCAACTTCTCGATGCCCTCGAAGATCGGGGACCAGATGGCCCAATGGGCGCTGCACGGCACCCCGCAGGGCTCCCTCTGGGAGCAGATCTGGTACACGCTCTACGAGGCGCTCCTCGGCTGGGTCATCGGTGTGATCGGCGGCGTGGTGCTGGGCATCGCACTTGGCCGGATCCGATTCCTCGCCGATGTGCTCGGCCCGTACATCAAGGTGCTCAACGCGCTGCCGCGGATCGTCCTCGCCCCCATCTTCCTCATCTGGTTCGGCCTCGGCCCGGCCTCCAAGGTCGCCTCCGCCGTCGTCCTCGTCTTCTTCCCGGTCTTCTTCAACGCCTTCCAGGGCGCCCGGGAGGTCGACCGTAACCTGGTCGCCAACTCGCGTATCCTCGGCGCGAGTTCACGTCAGGTCACCCTTCAGGTCGTCATCCCCTCCGCCACCTCCTGGATCTTCACCAGCCTGCATGTGAGCTTCGGCTTCGCCCTGATCGGCGCAATCGTCGGCGAGTACATCGGCGCGACCAAGGGCCTCGGCCTGCTGGTCTCCGCCTCACAGGGCACCTTCAACGCGGCCGGTGTCTACGCGGCCATGGTGATCCTCGCCGTCGTCGCCCTGCTCGCCGAAGGGCTGCTGGCCTTTCTCGAAAAGCGGCTCTTCCGCTGGAGGCCGACCGACGCCGGCGCCGAACGCTGAACGGCCCCGGACGAGCGATCCCGAAGCCTCCAGGCCGTTCTCTTTCTCTTCCTCCGTCTCCTTTTCCGTCTCCTTTTCCTTCTCCCAAGGACGTGACCATGCGCACCGCACTCAAGCTCTCGGCCGCCGCGGCCGCCGCCACCCTCGCCCTGACCACGCTCACTGCCTGCGGCGGCGGTGGCCCCTCGGCCGCCCCCAAGGACGACAGCATCAAAATCATGGTGGGCGGCCTGGACAAGGTCATCTATCTACCGGCGAGACTCACCCAGCAGCTCGGCTATTTCGAGGACGAAGGCCTCAAGGTCACCCTGCTCACGGAACCGGCCGGCGTACAGGCCACCACCTCCCTCGTCTCCGGCGATGTGCAGGGCGTCGTCGGGTTCTACGACCACACCCTCGATCTCCAGGTCAAGGGCAAGCAGGTGGAATCGGTGGTACAGCTCGCGCACGCCCCCGGCGAGGTCGAGGTCGTCGCCAACAAGGCGGCGGGCAATCTCACTTCCCCGAAGGACTTCAAGGGCAAGAAGCTCGGCGTCACCGGCCTCGGTTCGTCCACCGATTTCCTTACCAAATACCTCGCGGTCAAGAACGGCGTCCAGACGAATGAGTTCACGCCGGTGGCGGTCGGCGCCGGCCAGACCTTTATTTCCGCCCTCCAACAGGGCTCAATTCAGGGCGGAATGACGACCGACCCCACGGTCGCTCAAATCGTGGACAAGAAGCTCGGCAAGATTCTCATCGACATGCGCACCCCCGAGGGCTCGCGGCAGGCACTCGGCGGCCCGTACCCCTCCTCCAGCCTCTATATGAACACCGACTGGGTGAACAGCCACAAGGAGACGGTGCAGAAGCTGGCCAACGCCCTGGTGAAGACCCTCAAGTGGATGTCCACCCACACGTCCGAACAAATCGTCGCCAAGATGCCGTCCGACTACGCAGAGGGCGGTAAGAAGCTGTATGCCCAGGCAATCAAGGACACCCTGCCCATGTTTACGAAGGACGGCGTGATGCCGGCCGACGGGCCGGCCACCGTGGAGCGGGTCCTCAAGGCCTTCAACCCCAATCTGAAGAATGCCTCGGTGGACCTGAAGAAGACCTACACCACGGAATTCGTCAAGAAGTCGGGCTGATGGGGGACGGGCGCTCCTCCCTCATATGTGCAGTCCTCAGAGGCGCAACATCAGGGCCGGACGCGTCCCGTTCAGATAGTGGTCGCCGATGTCGCGGAGGCTGTGGGTGGGGGAGCCCTGCGCCGTCAGGACGCGGGCGTTGCGCCAGAACCGGTCGAAACCCGGGCCGCCGGCGGGGGACTCGGCGCCCTCCGTGAGTTCCATGATGCGGGTGGTGATCTGGAGGGCGGACCTGCTGGTGACGGCTTCGGCAGCGGCGACGAGGACGGCGATCTCGGCGCGTTCGTCGACGCCGAGGTCGTCCCCCAGCAGGAGGCCTCTCGCCAGGGCTTCCGTTGCCGGTTCGACCACCGCCGCGGCGGTGTGCGCGGCGGCCACCAGTTCCCCGTAGGCGAGGAGGAGGTAGGGGTCCCTGCCCGGGCGGTCCGCGTATGCGCCGCCGTCCGCACCCGTGGCCGGCCAGGTGCGCGGTGTGGCACGGCTGAAGTCCCTGGCCTCGGCCAGTGCCCCCTCCGCGATGCCCAGCCCGACGTGGACGAGGGCGAGCCGGAGCGCCAGGGGCGCGAGCGCGGCGAAGGGGGAGAGATCGTGCTCATCGCGCGGGACGGCGCCGAGGACGTGGTCGGGATGCACCGGCACGCCGTCGAATCCGACGCTGCCGGCTCCGGTCAGCCGCTGCCCGAGGCGGTCATGCGCCGGGTCGGTTGTCACGGCAGGGTGCGCCGGATCCACGACGACGATCAGGGCCTCGTCGGATGCGGTGCAGAGCGCACCGAGCACCAGCCGGTCCGCGACGGCCACACCCGCGGCGAAGGCCTTGCGCCCGGTGAGGACGTACCCGCCAGGGGTGGGCGTGAGGGTCAGATCGGGGCCGGTCGCCGACTCCGCCTCCGTCCCTGGGACGTTGCTGCTGCCGCCCCAGAGCCACTGTTCCTCGGCCGCTTGGCGTTCGAGGTCTGCTGCGCTCTCCGGGGTGCCGAAGAATCGGGGGCTCCACGACAGGACGTAGTGCCGGGCGAGCAGTTCGCCGATGGAGCTGTCGGCCGCCGCGATCTCCCGGATGACCGCGCAGGCGGTACGCCAGTCACTGCCCCCGCCCAGCGGCGTGGGCGGCGTCAGCAGGGCAGGCAGCCCGGCCTCGCGCAGCCGCGCGATCTCGTCGAAGGGAGGCTTGCCCGCACGGTCACGGCTGAGCGCGTCGACGGCGAGGTCGTCGGCGAGTTCGCGGGTGACGCGCGGCCACAGTCCTTCCTCCGTCACCTCGTGGGACCGGGGGGAGGCCGGGCGGGCTGCGGGCTTCGTCGGCATGGCGCCGTTCACCGTCCTGTCGGGTGGGGTGGGCCGGTGAGTGTCGGCCGGGAAAGGGCGTGGCGGGACGACGGGAGGGACGGCGGTACGGATGCAGCGGTACGGATCAGCGCGCGCACTGCCGCCACCTCCTCGTTCCCTAGTTTTCCCACTGGATTAGTAGGAAATAGAATGCGTTCCCGACTCCCGGTGGAGCAAGGGGTGTTCGAGGGGTGGACGCTCGAGGGTGCGAATCCGGACGGGCGTGCGCGACGGAGGCCGTGGGCCGGAGGGCAAGCGGCTCCCGCACACTCGGCCCACCAGAGAGGCGCCAGGCGAACGTCCCTAGGGGTTCGTCCAGGAAGCGGGGTCCTCCGTCAGCGCGGACACCCGTGTGGGCAGCTCGGCCGAAGCCACATCGGCCAGTGACACACCGTCGAGGATCTGACGGACGTTGGCCCGCAGCGCCACCCACAGCGGCAGCAGCGACTCGGCGGGGCCGGAATAGGACAACTCCGGCGGGCGGACGCCGCGTACCGACACCAGCGGCCCGTCCACCACGCGGATGACATCCGCGATGCTGATCTCATCCGGGGCCTTGGCCAGCCGGTAGCCGCCGTTGCCGCCGCGCTGGCTCACGACGAGTCCGCCCCGCCGCATGTCGTTGAGGATGCCTTCGAGGAACTTGTGTGGAATGTCCTGGGCGTCGGCGATGGCCTCCGCCTTGAGTGGCCCGGCATCCCGGGCATCAGCGAGTTGCAGGGCGGCACGCACCGCATAGTCCGCTCTGGCTGAAATCCGCATGGGGGCATTATTCCGCAGGGGGAGGGCGGAGGTGGAGCCTCACCCCCCATCGCGACGACGCACCACCCTTGACGCAGCTCGGCGGCACCTCGACACTCAGGGGCGGGAACCCTAGTGAACGGGTGGGAATTCATGGGGCGTACGGCGCTGGACACCGACCGCGCGGTCTGCGCGGCCCAGCCGCTTCCCCTTCTGACCTCACGCCGGCACATCGACCTCCTGCGCGTCTGCAGCGCGGCGAGTCCCCTCGGCTGAGGCGATAGCGCCCGGCCCCGTCCCGTCGCCTTACGCCGGTCCCCTCGTCGTCCGGGCCTGCGCCGGGGCCGTCCGGGCCCGCCTGCCCTTCTTGTGCCCGCCCGCCCTTACGCCCGCCCGTAAGCCCGCGAACCGGCCAGATCCCAGGGAGTCCGTATGACCGCTACGCCTGACATGGGCGCCATGTCGCCCACCTCCCCGACCGCCGTGCCGTCCCTCCGGGGCAGGATCGGCTGCGATGCGCGCAGCGGCCACTACGCCGTGCCGCACCGCTACCGTCTGCACCTCTCGCTGTCGTGTCCGGACTGTCTGAGAATCGCCGTCACGCACAGCCTGCTGGACCTGGGCGACACCCTCCCGGTGACGCTGCTGCCCGCCGTCCCCGACGGCCCGGCCGGCGAGCACTCCGCGCTGCGCCCGCTGTACGAGGCCAGCTCGCACCAGCACCCCGGGCCGGCCGCCGCCCCGGTACTCAGCGACGGATGGACGGGCCGGATCGTCAGTGCGCACGCCCCCGACATCCTGCGTGATCTGACCGAACGGTTCGGTGGCGAGGGGCCCGTGCTGTATCCGCACCACGCGCGGAACGACCTCGAGGCGATCGGGCGGCTCTGCGAGCAGGACATCAACGAGGCCGCACAGAGTGCCGGCCGGCTCGGCACGGACAGTTCGGAGTACGAGACCGCGCTGGGCACCCTGCTCCGCACGCTGGACTCCCTGGAGCGGCGTCTGACCGACCGGGAATATGTGCTGGGCGACGAGCTCACCTCTGCCGACGTCCAGTTGTGGGTGACGCTGGTGCAGCTCGACACCGTGCACCGCTGGCACTTGGACGCCGCGGCAGTACAACTCATCGCCGGTCACGGGCAGTTGTGGGCGTATGCCCGCCGCCTGGCCGCCCTTCCAGCCTTCGGCTCCCACCTGGACCTGGACGGCATCGCGCGCCGGCACCATGCCCGCTGCCAGGGGCAGGAGGCCGCCGGGGCGGCGGTGCAGATCGTGGACTGGACGGCGGCGCTCAGGTCCAGGCCCGTTACGCCGACCCTCCGCTGACGGGACAGGGGCGGGTGTGGCATATCGCCGGGGCCACGCCCGCCCCGCACCGGCGAGCGGGCGATGGCACGGCGGCTCCGCACCCGCGGGGCACTCCGGCTGCCGGTGCGGTGCGGCCGTCCGGGGGGCGTGGCACCTCGTAGCTGACGCTCAGCCAGGCACGGACGCCCCCGGGGCCTTCCCGAACGCCTTGTCGCCCTCCGTGAACGGCACCACGGCAACAGGGCATCCCGCGCTGTGCAGCGCCTCACCGCTGATGGATCCCAGCACCAGCCGCCGCAGACCGCTCCGTCCGTGCGAGCCGACGACCAGCAGAGCGGCGCGCTGCGAGGCCTCCCGCAGAAGGGTGGCGGGGCGGACGCGCTCGACGCGCGGGTCTACCGGGACACCGGGATAGCGGTCGCGCCGCCTGGCGGTTTCGGCCTCCAGGATGAGCAGCGCGGCGTCGTCGAGGGCCTTGAAGTCGGGTGCCACCAGGTGCGGGCCGGCGGGCATCTCGCTGGGGTGGAAGCTGGCATGCACCAGCTCCAGGTGGGCGCCGCGCAGTTCGGCTTCCGCGAAGGCCAGATCCAGGGCTTCGTCGGAGATATCGGTGATGTCCACCCCGGCCACCACGCGATTTTCCGTGGCCTCGGGGGTTTCCTCCGGCCGGACGATGATGACCGGGCAGCCGGCATGCGCGGCCACCTCCCAGCTGACCGAGCTGAGCGGCAGCCGGGGGAAGCCGCCGGCCCCGCGGTGCCCGAGGACGAGAGCGGCCGCGTGCGGCGACCGGCTCAGGAGCTCCTCGGCGGCCCGGCCGGGCACCGTCTCCGTACGTACCGTCACGTCGGGGAACTCCGACCGGACCATCGACGCGAGCGGTTCG